>NZ_JBHTJZ010000067.1:0-58518 GCF_042675905.1 Paenibacillus chungangensis
AGTCACGAATTAATTGCAGTAATGCAGCTCTTTGACACCAAATATTACCAAATGGACACTGGCTATCTGACATGAAGACCCCTAACGTTTTTGGCCTTTGTCCACATGAAATTGTTTTCTGACTATTCAGATTAATACTTGTGTCAGTTTTTATGCAACGCTACTGATGCGACCAACACTACAGTGGCGAAGCTGCCTGCAATCGCGCTTGCAGTGTATGTGGCACTGGAGTTTTCTCATTGGAATCATACAATTTCTCATCGTAAAAAATGTAATCAATCTCCGAAAAAAACGTCAACTTTGCCCCATACGCAATTGCTATAATAAAAAACAGGTTAGAAGGTATAAACAATGAGGCTGGAGGGATCAACATTTCTATTCTGGAACGGTTAGGCGTACTAACGGACGAAGTGTCGGAACATTTCGAACAAGCGCTGGATTGGACGGCTGAGCAAGGGCTGAAGCATGTTGAGGTACGGGTCATTGACGGCGTTAACGCCGCAGCTCTTACAGACGAGAGGGCTAAGGAGGTGCGTCGTCAGGTAGAGGAGCGGGGCTTATACATATCCGCTATTGCTTCTCCATTGTTCAAATGTGCGCTTGATCCCGGCAGGCAGGTAGCCTCGGGAGATACATTCGGCCAAGCGGAGGAGACGGTGGAGCAGCACTTCGCCAAGCTGACGCGTGTCATGGAGATTGCGAAGCTGCTGGGAACGACACGCATCCGCATATTCTCGTTCTGGCGCGAGTTAGAGCCGGCGAGCTACCAGGCAGAGATTGCCGCGCATCTGAAGCGGGCAGCCGAAGCGGCGCAAGCCGAGGGTATGCAACTGCTGCTGGAGAACGAGCCTGCATGCAATGGCGGCTTCGCCGAGGAAGTCGCGGCGATCGTGGCCGCTGTCAATTCACCGGCATTAAGAGGATTATGGGACCCCGGCAACGAAGCTTATGGCGGTAGGGAAGCTTATCCGTCAGGTTATGAAGTGATGAAGGATAAGCTGGCTCATGTTCATCTGAAGGATGCCTATATCGGAGAGGACGGCAAGCCGCGCTGTGTGCCGATGGGATCAGGCAACGTGCCTGTCATCGATCAACTCAGAGCGTTGTTGCGCGACGGTTACGATGGGCTGTTCACTATAGAGACGCATTTCATTCCTGCAGGCGGTACGGCTATGACGGGAACGACAATGTCGCTGGTTGCGCTTAAAGCCCTGCTAAGTGAGGTGGAGTGAAAGTGAGCAAATGGAAATTCGGCATTATTGGCTGCGGCTCTGTCGCGGACTTTCACTTCGAAGCGATAAGAGAAATTGACGACGCGGCATTATCTTATGTATCGAGCCGCAATGAAGCGAAAGTGAAAGCGGTTGCGGAACGTGAGGGCTGTGCCTGGACGACGGATTACAGGGAACTGATCGGAAGCCCTGACGTCGATATCGTGTGCGTGACGACATCCAGCGGAAGCCATGCCGCTATCGGCATGGAGGTTATTGCAGCGGGCAAGCATCTCGTCGTGGAGAAGCCGCTCGCGATGAACGTGAAGGAGGCGGCGGGACTGATCGCTGCCGCATACAATCGAGGCGTCACCCTCTCCGTTATCTCGCAGAGAAGGTTCGAAGTGCAGCATCAAGCCGTGAAGCGAGTGCTGGACGACGGAGCGATCGGCCGACTGCTGCTCGTAGAGGTGTCCTTGCCGTTCTACCGGACGCAGGATTATTACGATACGGCGGACTGGAGAGGCACGATTGCAGAGGACGGCGGCGCGCTGATGAATCAAGGCATTCACAGTATCGACCTGATGCTGTGGATGGGCGGAGAGGTGCGTACCGTATTCGGCAAGACGGCAACCCAGACGCATCATATCGAAGCGGAAGACTTGGGACTAGCCATTGTCCAGTTCCATAATGGAGCCTATGGCACAATTATGGCTTCCACCAGCATTCAGCCCGGATTTCCAGCTTGCATCAATCTGTACGGGGAGAAGGGAACGATCAAGCTGGAGGGGAATTCCATCGTTCACTGGTCGGTTCCCGGCGTCGCTGAGCCGAAGTGGAATCAGCAAGCCCGTTATGGCGGTGTGAACGATCCACGCAGCATAGCGGCTGACTTCCATCAGAGCCAGTTCCTCGATATTATCTCTTCCATCGAGACAGGGGCGAAGCCGCTCGTCTCAGGAGAGGAAGGCATGCGTGCTGTCCAACTGGTGGAATCGATCTATGAGAGCGCCGCCAAGAACACACAGCTGACATTGCCACGCCTCGTAGACGCGTTGAAGGTGAATGTGTACGACAACCGTCAGGAGATGGGAGCAGCTGCCGGAGCCGATGTGGCGTCCGCGATCAAGCGCTTGCTGCAGGAGAAGGAGAGTATCCGCATGATATTCGCCGCAGCTCCTTCCCAGAACGAGCTGCTGGCATCCTTGCGGAGCGATAAGGAGATTGACTGGTCGCGCATTACCGCTTTCCATATGGATGAGTATAACGGGCTTCCGCAGGACGCGCCGCAGAGATTCAGCAACTTCCTTCGCTCCGGCTTATTCGATCAGGTGAAGCCGGGCACTGTGCATCTGATAGACAGCTCGAACGACAGCGATGCGGAATGCAAGCGGTATAGCGAGCTGCTGAACGAGGCGCCGATTGATATTGTCTGCCTCGGCATCGGCGAGAACGGTCACCTGGCCTTCAACGATCCGCCAGTAGCCGACTTCCGCGATCCGCAGGCGGTGAAAGTGGTGGAGCTGGACGAGGCGTGCAGGCAGCAGCAAGTGAATGACGGCTGCTTCTCGGCGTTCGTAGACGTACCGACACATGCCATCACGCTGACGATACCGACGCTGCTTGGCGCGTCGCAGCTGTTCTGTGTCGTACCGGGGCCGACAAAGCGGCAAGCGGTGCAGCGCACGCTGAACGGGCCGGTCTCGACGGAGTGTCCTTCTACCATATTAAGGCAGCATAGCAACTGTACACTTTACGTGGATCGTGATTCCTATGGCGGGTAACGGTCAAGGGCAAGGAAGGGAAGTGCTGCGCGCCGTTCATTATCGAACGGGCGAAGCGGTAACGGTCACATTGGAGAACGGACTCATAGGCAGTATCGGGAAGCTGGAAGGGATAAGCGGGGAAGAGGCGGCTTCGCTGCCCATTGTCGCACCGGGACTGGTCGATCTGCAGATTAACGGTTATTGCGGCCTGGATTTCAATACGCTGCCTTACCGGGAAGAGCTTGCCTCTGACTTCATCCGCAAGCTGTGGCAAGAGGGGGTTACTTCCTCTTATCCTACCGTTATAACTAATTCAGCGGAAGCAATCGAAGAAGCGATGCGCTCTATAGCGGACGCTTGCAGGCGAGATGCAGCCGTCGAAGCAGGCGTCGCCGGCATCCATCTGGAAGGACCGTTCATTACGCCGGAAGACGGAGCGAGAGGGGCGCATGGCCGGGCTTACGTCGGGCCGCCCGACTGGGAGCTATTCCAGAGATGGCAGGAAGCGGCGGAGGGCCGTATCCGAATTCTTACGTTGTCGCCGGAGTGGGAAGGCAGCGCCGCCTTCATCTCCCGCTGCGTGGACAGCGGTGTAGTCGTCTCGATCGGTCATACGGCTGCGACGCCGGAGCAGATTGCGCAAGCCGTCGCAGCCGGCGCCCGGATGTCCACCCATCTGGGCAACGGCTCGCACCCCATGCTGCAGCGACATCCGAACTATATATGGGAGCAGTTGGCGCAGGATCAGCTGTGGAGCTGCATCATAGGTGACGGCTTTCACCTGCCGGAGCAAGTGCTCAAGGTCGTCATGAAGGTGAAGGGCGAGCAAGCGATATTGGTCAGCGATGCGGTAGCGCTCAGCGGATTGCCGCCTGGAGAGTACGATACGCATGTGGGAGGCTCGGTCATACTGACGCCCGAGGGCAAGCTTCATCTGGCCGGCAACGACAAAATATTGGCCGGATCGGCGCAAATGCTTCTGTTCGGCATTCGTCATCTGGCGAAGACCGGTCTTGCGGATTGGCGAGACGCATGGGAGATGGCCTCGATCAGGCCGTCGGCCTTCATGGGGCTGCCAAGTGCAGAAGGACTGAGTCCAGGAGCGCCTGCGGATCTGGCGCTTCTGCGGCACAAGGAGAACGGCATACAGCTTGTAGGCACTTATAAATCCGGTATAAAAGTGATGAATAGGGAGGCGTTGACATGAAATTCGCGGCATTTAGCGGTGTGTTAATCGAGCATAGTATTCAAGAAGCGATGAAGCTCACGAAGCAGCTAGGACTGGATGGTATCGAAATTGCGGTAAGGGAACCTCATCTGTCACCGACGACGAGCAAGGCGAGAGTGAAAGAAATGGCCTCGTTGTCGGAGGACCTGGGACTGGACATTCCTGTTCTTGCTTCTTATATCGGCGGATTCTCTACAGACAGCGACAAAGGCTGTGAGCAGTCGTTCCAGGATCTGCAGCGGTTGCTGGACATCGCGGCTGAGCTGAAGTCTACGATGATTCGCGTCTCGCCGGGCGGACCGAACGGCTTCATGTCGCAAGCTTACCACTATGAGAAGGCGGCTTACTGGATGGAGCGCTGCGCCCAGGCGGCGAAGGGATACGACATCGATATCGTCATGGAAATCCATAACGGCTCCATCGTGGAGACGGTGGAGGAAAGTCTACGTCTGCTGTCGCTCATACCGAGCGATAATATCGGCATGATTCACGATGCGGGCAATATGTACATTACGGATACGGATTACGGCAGAGATTCCGTGATCGGTCTCGGCAGCCGGATGCTTCACGTCCATGTGAAGGATGAGCTTCGGGTGAACGAAGTCGGAGCGCCTGGAACGTTCCTCAATGTGACGAAGCACGGCGAGGAGAAGTTCCTGCAGAGCCGGATGGGAGAAGGCGGAGCCGACCATGGACCGCTGTTCGCCGCAATGAAGGAGACGGGCTACAACGGTTGGGTGACGCTGGAATGCCACGCGCCGTTCCCGGCGTATGAGCGGCTGGAGTATGATTTGCAATTTGTGAAGAAGCTGATTGCCTCCGTATAAGGAGCGGGCATGAGGGGGAAGCAGGTGGGCGGATGGAGATAAGGGAGGAGAAGCGGGACATTCCCTGCTTCGAGAGCAAGCAGCAATTGAACAGGGAATTTCCTTTCAAAATCATACGTTACTCCAGCAGCGAGCTGAAGCAGCCGATGCATACGCACGATTATACGCAAATTGCCTATGTGCTGAAGGGCGTCTGCAATCATCAGGTGCCTGGCAAATCGCTGACGGTGAGCAAAGGGGATATATTCGTCATAGCGCCGGACGCCCCGCATAGCCTCAATGCGATCGCGGAGCAAGAGTATGAAGTGGTGCTGCTTGACTTTGTCCCGTCGATTGTGGGCGAGCTGCTTCAACCGTTCTCCGGTTCTCTGCCTCTGTTGCTGGAGCCTTCCCGGGAGAACTATTCACTCTCCGGCAGCGGCGTCCCAAGCTGGCTGCATATCGGCAACCGAAAGCAATCGTTCGTCGAGCAGCTTCTGCAGGATATTCAGGATGAATTCGAACACCGCGAGGTCGGCTACGAGCACGCCATTCTGCTCAGTCTGGCGAAGTTGCTACTCCTCATTGACCGCGAATACCGGAGAGGGCAGCGGAAGCCGGCCAGGCAGCCTACGATTGCTGAGCGGACGCCGATCGAGGAAGTGAAGCGGTATATTTACGACAATTACAGCGGAGATATTCCGTTGGAGCATGGAGCGTTCATCGCTAATATGGCGCCGGCGTACTTCAGTCATCAGTTCAAGAAGGAGACGGGTCAGACTTTCATCGACTTTATCAACGAAGTGAGGATTGAACGGGCCAAGGAGCTGATACTTCGTGGTACGCATACGATTACAGCTATCGGGTTCCAGGTGGGTTTTCATCATTTGAGCCACTTCATCCGCACCTTCAAGAAGCGCTGCGGGGTTACGCCTACAGAATATAAGAAGATGTTCGCCAAGGATGACCATAATAATTGAGAGCGAGGTCTTTCGAATGAGTGATCAGGTGTTGAAAGTCGGGATTATCGGCCAAGGACGCAGCGGCCGCAATATTCATGCCAATCTGCTTGCCCAGATCGGATCATATTACAGAATCGCCGCAGTAGCCGATTCCATGCCGGAGCGCCAGCAGCGAGCTGTGCAGGACTTCGGCTGCAACGCTTACGCCACCTGGGAGGAGATGGTGGCAAGCGAGGAGCTTGATCTCGTGGTTAACGCATCACCCAGCCACCTCCACTTCTCCATCTCGCTGGAGCTGCTGAACAGAGGCATTCATGTGCTGTGCGAGAAGCCGCTGGCGGGATCGGTCGCGGAAGTCGATCAGTTGATCGAGGCTTCGGAGCGCGCGGGCAAGGTCATCGCCATTTTCCAGCAGCAGCGTTATCAGCCGGCTTTCGTCCAAATACAGGAAGTTATCAAGTCAGGTGTACTTGGCCGAATCGTGCAAGCGGATATCTCCCTGAACGGCTTCGCCCGCCGCTGGGACTGGCAGACGCTGCAAGAGAACAACGGAGGCAGTCTGATGAATACGGGACCGCATTGTCTCGATCAGGCGCTGCAGCTGCTGGGTACCGACGAGAATCCGGACGTACTCTGCATAATGGACAGGGCCAATACGTTCGGCGACGCCGAGGATTATGTAAAGCTCATTATGAGGAAGGCAGGCTCGCCTACGCTTGATGTGGAGATTTCCTCCTGCTCGGCTTATCCGCATGAGCAGTTCAACATTCAAGGAACGAACGGCGGCTTGCACGGGAATGCGAACCGTCTGGAATGGCGATACTTCAAGCCTGAGGAAGCGCCGGAGCAGAAGCTGATCAAGGAGCCGCTGTTCGATGCGAACGGCAATCCGGCCTATTGCAGCGAATCGCTGGCGTGGCATTCGGACAGCTGGGATTTCATCAAGCCTACTGACAAGTCCCCCGGGGATACGTTGACCGAGCGCGTCTACATGATGCTGTATCATACGATTACGGAAGGTGCTCTGCTGGAAATTACACCTCAGCAAATTCGTCAGCAGATGTGGGTAATGGAGGAATGCCGCCGTCAGAACCCGCATATTTATCAGACGGAGAATGCAGGAGCAGCTGCGAAGTAGACTTCAGGCAGGTTGCAGCAGGGTGGAATCATTATCAACTCGATCGAGTGTATGAACGATTGGCGTAGTCAGCGCTATTCACGTCAAGCAATTCACCGACAATAGCGGGTTAGCGACCTGAATTCGTTGGATAGGGGATTAATTAGAGACATATCGACTTATTTGAATCGGAACTGGAAAATGCGCCATTGCGAAATGTGGTAAAATGGAGGGAATGGAAAACCTCCGAAACTACGTTTCGCGAGGTGCATTTTTTTTGCATACATAGAAACGGGCGAATGGTGAGCTGCAGTCGATGTAACCTCGGTTGCAATTTGGAAATAGGTCTAAAGGACGTCGTTAGGCGTTTTTCTTACCGCAATAAAATGTATAAGTAAGTTTCCGGTCTAGCGGGAATTAGAATACTTTTTGGCGATAAAACCTACCTCATCCTTCCGAAGCGAGTTTGCTTTGCAAACTTTAGGTCGCCCATCTTTCAAAGTCTTCGATAGAGGTTTTCTCATTAAGATATTTACATAGGGGGCGTACAGCGTGGAAAAGTGGAAGCGAACGATGTGGATACTGTGGATTGGCGTGTTGTTTTGCAGTGCAAGCTATACGATGTCGGTGCCGTTCCTGCCGCTATTCTTATTCGATCTGGGCGTGCAAGAGAGTTCGGTTAATCTGTGGGCCGGGATTGTTCATTCCTCCGCTTTCCTCGTTGGCGCGGTAATGGCCCCGCTGTGGGGTATGCTCGCTGACAAATATGGCAAGCGGATGATGGTCATCCGTGCCGGGCTCAGCTTGGCCGTTATCTACGCGCTGATCGCGTTCGTACAGACGCCGGAGCAACTGGTCGGCGCAAGGATGCTGCATGGGTTCGTCGGTGGCTTCGTGCCGGCTTCGATGTCGATCGTTGCATCGATCGCACCGAAGCAACAGTTGGGATGGAGCCTTGGTATGATGCAGGCTGGAGCGATGACTGGAGGCATTCTCGGACCGCTGTTCGGCGGGGTGCTGGCGGAACTGTTCGGCTTGCGCAATTCCTTCATAGCTGCTGCTGCCATTATTTTGGGCGCTACGATTGCCGTTATCGTATGGGTAAGAGAGAGCGCTGCTGGACAGGCTGCTTCGGGCGAGAAGCAGGGCAAGAAAGAGGGGCGGAAAGATCATGGGAAAGAGCATGGCAAACAGACCCAGCAAGAGGGCGACAATCAAGGGGCAGCTGCACCTGCCAAAGCTGAACCGATTACGTTCCGAATGGCGTTTCGTAACCGCTCGTTGGTCAATATGCTGCTTCTGCTCGTCGTATTTCAGTTATCGATCAATATGATTCAGCCTCTAATGGCATTGCATATCGCCGATATGTCGGGCAGTGGAGCAGGCAGTGAAGGCGTTGTGCTGTCGGCAGGCCTGGTGCTGTCGTTAATTGGCATTGCAGGTATATTGGCATCGCCCCTGTGGGGAAGGCTCGGGGAAAGAAAGGGCTACTATCGCATTTTGGTATTATGCTTCATGTGTGCGGGGACAGTCATCTGCATGCAGTATTTCGTAGAGCAGCTCTGGTTATTCGCTATTGTTCAATTCGTATTCGGGCTGTTCATGGCGGGCATCGGGCCGATCGTCAATACGCTAATGGTGCAAAGCACGGATGAACAGTTCAGAGGCAGAACGTTCGGGCTGACCGCCAGTGCCAATCAGTTCGGTGGTATGTTGGGTCCGCTCATTGGGGGCGTATTGGGAATGGCACTGAATATTCATTGGATATTTGTGACGACTGGCGTCATTATGATGATGGCCGGGCTTGCCGTATGGCGAATGCGCCATACGACGGCGAAGCGGACAAGCAAGGTGCACGTGGCGGGCTAGCGTGTGGAAGATGGGGCTGGTAGCGTGCGTTGCGAATTGTGCCACGCACGTTGCGCGTTGAGCTGGGGCATGCGAGCGGATCTAGTGTAGGCGGCATACATAGGAGCGCGGATTTGAGGCGTGTGAGATGAAATAGTGAATGTGGCATACACTGGAGCGTGGATATGAGGCGTGTGAGATGAAATAGTGAATGTGACATACATTGGAGCGTGGAAATGGGGCATGCGAGCGGATCTAGTGTAGGCGGCATACATAGGAGCGCGGATATGAGGCATGCGAGCTGAAATAGTGAATGTGACATACATTGGAGCGTGGATATGAGGCGTGCGAGCCGAAATAGTGAATGTGACATACATTGGAGCGCGGATATGAGGCGTGTGAGCCAAAATAGTGAATGTGACATACATTGGAGCGCGGATATGAGGCATGCGAGCTGAAATAGTGAATGCAGCATACACTGGAGCGCGGAAATGGGTCGTGCGAGCTGAAATAGTGAATGTGACATACATTGGAGCGCGAAAATGGAGCAAGCGAGCCGAAATAGTGAATGTGGCATACACTGGAGCGCGGATATGAGGCATGTGAGTAGATGTAACTGTAAAGGCAGCCGTTTGGGCTGCCTTTACTTCGTGAAGCAGCACTTACTCGCGAAGCTGGCGTCTGGAGACACCGCTTTGCTGGGCCGCTAGTATGACCCGGCGCCGTACCTCTTCCACTACCTTTGTGTTGAACACGCTCGGTATAATGTACATTCGGTTTAATTCGTCTTCTCCGATGACTGAGGCGATAGCTTCGGCTGCTGCAAGCTTCATCGCTTCATTGATGACAGGAGCGCGGCTGTCCAGCGCACCCCGGAATATACCCGGGAAACACAGCACATTGTTAATTTGGTTCGGATAATCCGATCTTCCGGTTGCGAATACGCCGACAATATCCTCGATCAGCTCAGGTCGTATTTCCGGTTCGGGATTCGCCATTGCGAATACGATGGGATCCTTGGTCATGCTCATGACATGCTCCCGGGTCAATAGTCCGCCAGCCGAGACCCCAATAAAAACGTCAGCACCTTCCAGAGCTTCCTTCAATCCGCCGCGAAGTCCGGTGGGGTTCGTATTCTCGCCGTACCATTGCCACATACTGTTGTCATACTGATCATCACAGCATAGAATGCCTGGACGATCTACGCCTACCACGTACTTTGCCCCACCTGCCAGAAGCATCTTCGTACAGGCTGTGCCGGCTGCGCCAATTCCGCAGACGACGATTCTGGCTTCGCTTAATGTGCGTCCAGTCAATTTCAAGGCGTTCAACAGTCCGGCATAGAGTACGACAGCCGTACCGTGCTGATCGTCGTGGAAGACAGGGATATCCAGTTCTTTTCGGAGTCTGCTCTCAATCTCGAAGCAGCGCGGAGCAGCGATATCCTCCAGATTAATCCCGCCGAAGGCGGGAGCCAAATGCTTGACTGCGGCAATTACCTCTTCTGTATTTTGCGTATCCAGGCAGATGGGGAATGCGTCGACATCGGCGAATTGCTTGAACAGCATCGCTTTACCTTCCATAACCGGCATGGCGGCATGAGGTCCGATATTGCCTAGTCCAAGGACTGCACTGCCATCGGATACAACCGCTACCGTGTTCCTTTTAATGGTAAGTGTATGGGCTTTCGAAGGATCCTTATGTATAGCTTGGCATACTCTAGCGACATCAGGAGTGTAGACTCTGGACAGATCATCACGGTTTTGAATCGGGGTTTTCGGTTGAATCGTAATTTTTCCACCTAGATGAAGCAGGAATGTCCGATCGGAAGTGTGTAGAAGACGAATGCCAGGTACCGCTTCCAATGCGGCTGTAAGACGCTCTTCCACATCCGGCCCCGTAATTTTAACGGTGAGGTCACGGATGCTTTTGTTGCGATCCGTTTGAATAACGTCGATAGCGACAATATCACCTTTCGCGTTCTCAATCGCAGTTGCTGCAAGGCCGAATTGTGCGAATTGCGTATCGATTTCCAAGCGAAGTATGATCGTTTTACCGTCTGCCATTTTCATCTCCATCGTTCACAGCTCCTCTCGCATATATGTATAATATGGCATGATGGACTAGCTCATTATGCTATGACGACAATATTTTTAGAAGAAGCCGTTACCGCATAAGGCGCAGAACGGCTTCAGGACATCGCTTCGGATCGTATTGTTTATCGCGAATGGACAGCAGATTCCGGCGGAACTTCCCAGAGGCCTCCGGATCGTGTATTAGCTTGAACCATCTGTCCACGGTGTCGTTGGAATCCAGCATTTCGCCAAAACCGCTATTGATGAAATACTCGCAGTTTTCTTCTTCTTGTCCAGGAATAGGCTCATAGAACAGCATAGGCAGTCCTTTGCTCATCCCTTCCGTACATGTCATGCCGCCCGGCTTCGTTACCAGCAGATCGGCCGCATCCATCAGCTTGTATACTTCGCGAGTGAACCCCATGATGCGAATGTTGGGATGCTGGAACATGGCGTCACCGAGCAGCTTTTGCTTCATTTTCTCATTGGAGCCTACACAGAAGATCAATTGCGTTGTCTCTCGCCACTTCGTCATATAAGAAAGCTCACTGTCTTCGTATAGAATGCCCCAGCCCCCGCCCATAATGAGTACAGTCGGCATATCCTTCAGATCGAATTGTCGCCGTACTTCCGCTTTGTCGCAATTCTCCCAAAAATCAGGATGAACGGGAATCCCCGTTACCTCTACATTGTTCGGGTGAACCCCTTTGTCAACGAGACGCTGCTTTACGATGGGGGATGACACCAAATAATGATTCACTTCCTGGTTGACCCATGAGCCATGCGCATCATAATCGGTAATAAGCGTATATAAGGGCATATGCAAGCCGAGACGCTTCAGCCTTGCTACCACGGAGTTGGGAACGGGATGCGTGCATACGATCAGATCCGGTTTCAACTGGGCAATTACCTGCGATGTTTGCATATAGAACATTCGATGGAGAGCAAGCTGGGTAAATCGGTTTGTCGGTTTTTTGTAGTTGCTCCGGTACAACATGCCTACCATCTTGGGTTGCTTGCTTACTGTTTTCCTATAGGCGGATACAATTAGCGGGCCGATCACGGGATTGAGGAACTTGCCCAACTCGATCACTTTGGCGGAAATGTCGGGGCATAGTTGCTTTAATCCGGCACTGAGCGCATTCGCTGCCTGCATATGTCCGGAGCCGAAGCCTTCTGACAGCAGCAGCACTCTTTTTCTACGCATAATTTCACCTACTCACTATTCTCATTTCCATATTACTTCTCATGTCAGGTGAATACAAGCCAATACGTCTAGCTTGCGAATAAATAAGACATGTTTTACAGTAAAGAAAGAATTGTCAAGCTGAACAGGCGACAGCAATCCATAGAATCTATGCGAAGAGAAGAGGAGGCCATGCCATTATGACCGGTAATGAAAAAAAAGAATGGAGTATGGGCGATATCGTGCAGGCTGAGGTGCGTTCCGGCCGTTATGTGGGAGAAATCGTTGAACTGAACGGACCTCGGGCAGTGATAAAGGTGCTGGCGGTATTAAAGCATCCGGAGCAAGGCGATCTTCACCAGCCTTACAATCCGGATGCGGCAATGTTCCATGAGCGGCGCGCGCTCAGCTATACGGAAAAAACAACCGTATTAAAACGGGATATTCAACCCTATCACGCTGATGTGCCTGATTATCGGAAGTCTCTACAGTCAGCCGTGGCGGCAGACATCGAGGCGCTGGACCGCATGAATCGCTGGACCGCCCAATCGATAGAGCTGCTGAAGCAGCTGCAGCAGGAATATAAGTAACGCTGGATTAGACTACTCGTTGATGAATGCGGCTTTCATCTCCGCCCGGTATACCACTTGAAAGCCCAGGCCGCCAGACAATGCCGCCAGCGGAACATACGTTTTCTTCTCTCCAGGGAACTGCTTCAGGAAAGCGGGTTCGGCGCCGAGCGGCAATGTCTCGCCATTCACGACGATCGTATCTGCTCCGATGGTCAACTCAACTTGACGATCGGCCAGTGAGATAATCGCCGTATCGGTCTCCGCGTCCCACTTCAAATCGGCGCCCATGGCATCTGTAATATCTCGAATCGCAAGGAACGTTCTGCCTTTAATAATGACGGGTGCGTAATCGGTCAGCACTTCCTCCCCGTTGACGACGACAGAGATCGGCACCCCTTCAGCTCTGTCCTTCACTTCGTGATATTCTCCCCATAGCAGTTGAGAGAATGCTTTCCCCAATGCTTCGTAGCCTTCCCGAGTAGGATGAATATCTCCTTCCTTCACGGTGGTGAAGCCCAATATGCTTCTCTCGATTACATTGGCGGCATCTACGACTTCGATGTCATATCCCTCCGCACGCAGTTCCTCCGCCACAAGGTTGAGCCGTTCATGAATCTTCGCCTGACCTTCGACCAGGAACTGGGCAGTGGATTCATCGATCAAATAATTGCGTTTGCCCCTAGCGCTTATGAACGGAATGGGTAAATATTGATTGGACACGACGATCTTCACCTCGTCATTCAGGCCGACAAGCGTTCGCAACGATTCTGACAAACTCGCTTCATATGTATCCAATGAGCTTTGGAGCCCGGCTTTGAGCTCGTCTTTTTCACTTGTCGCCAAATCTTCGAACACCGCTTCCTCGCCCAGATCTTTCATTAAGGAAGAGAAGTCATTGCTTCCGATGGATAAAAGGATCAGATCGGCATCCTCAATGTCTTCGCGAAGCTGAGGCGTCTGATCGAAGATGACTTCGGCTCTGGGATCCGGCAGCTCGGCTTGAATAAGCTCGGCTTGGGCGGCATCTCCCGATTCAGCTAGAGCAAGCCAGTTCTCAAGCCCCTCAGTGCGTAGCCCCAGCACGCCGTAGTTGCTGTAGAAGGCCCGTTCTCCCTGGAACAAAGCTTGTTCGTAGACATGCTCGACGAACCCGTAGGGCACGGATTCCAAGTCGAAACCGAACTCGTACCCGGCTGCAAGAGAATCCCCTAGTGCGACGATCCGGTACTGTTCACGAAGCTTGTCCATTTGTTCCGTTCCGGGTAAAGCCGTTGCCGCAGCTATGCCGCTTGTGTGAACGCTCGTTGCCAGGATGACGGTTGCGACAAGAGCGAAATGCTTACATTTTCTAATCAATGATGACACATCCTTCTGTTATGATCTATGAAGATTCATCTGGGTTCCGCGCATACTATACCATCGTGCTGCCAGCCGATGTGAAGCAAGCTGCCAAACATTCCTTATCACAATTATAAAAATATTGAATTGATTCAAATTACTCCTTAGTGATAAAATCATAAAACAATCGCTTAGCAACGGTAGATGGCAATTGGGATGGCAAGTATCCGGCCGATGAGCCTCGTTAACTACCATTCTATGACACTTTATGCCAAAAATGAAGCCAAATAAGTGATCAGAAACCCAAAAATCTTCTAATAGAGAGGTTGCATGCAATGAGAGAGAACATTTTGGGACTACCGCCGAAGCAGGGCCTTTATGATCCACAATTCGAGAAGGACGCTTGCGGCATGGGATTCATCGCTAGCATTAAAGGGGTAAAGTCGCATAAAATCATTACCCAGGCACTTGATCTGCTTGAAAACATGGAACATCGCGGCGGACAAGGCAGCGAGCCTAACACCGGGGACGGAGCAGGGATTATGCTTCAAATCCCGCATCGGTTCTTCGCGACGGAGATGGGCAAGACGGACATCCGGCTGCCTGCTGAAGGACAGTATGCGGTCGGAATGATCTTCATGCCGCATGATGAAGGCGCCCGCGCGGCTATTGAGCAGGAGCTGGAGGGAATAGTCGCGAAGGAGGGGCAATCCGTTATCGGCTGGCGTACTGTGCCGACCAATGACGAGAAGCTCGGTCAGTCCGCGCTGGAAGTCAAGCCCTATGTGCGTCAAATATTTATCGGCAGGAACGCCGACCTTAAGGATACGCTCGCATTCGAGCGTAAGCTGTACGTCATCCGCAAGCGCGCGGAGCTAGCCATTCGATATGCAGGCAAAGATGGCGGCAACATGTTCTACTTCACCAGCCTGTCCTCCAAAAAAATCGTATACAAAGGAATGCTGACGACCGAACAGGTTCGTTCCTTCTACACAGAGCTGAACGATGAGACCGTCGTGTCGGCGCTAGCCCTCGTGCATTCCCGCTTCAGCACTAATACGTTCCCGAGCTGGGAACGCGCTCATCCGTTTCATTACCTCATTCATAATGGCGAGATCAACACGCTTCGCGGCAACGTGAACTGGATGCATGCCCGCCAGACGCTATTCGCTTCCGAATTGTTCGGGGAGGATCTGGAGAAGATCAAGCCGATCATTAATCCGGACGGTTCCGATACCGCCATGTTCGACAACACACTTGAATTTATGTATCTTGCCGGCCGTTCCTTGCCACATGCCGCCATGATGATGGTGCCAGAGCCATGGGCCAATCATGAGAGTATGAGCGATGAGCGCAAAGCGTTCTACGAATACCACAGCACTCTGATGGAGCCGTGGGACGGACCTGCGGCAATGGGCTTTACGGACGGCACTCAGATTGGCGCGATGCTCGACCGCAACGGTCTGCGTCCGGCGCGTTATTATGTTACGAATGATGACCATATTATTCTTGGTTCTGAAGCGGGAGCGGTCGAGATTCCTGCGGAAGACATCAAGTACAAGGATCGTCTGCGTCCGGGACGTATGCTGTTAGTGGATACGGAACAAGGTCGCATCATCTCCGATGAGGAAGTGAAAGCGGCTATCGCATCTGAACATCCTTACAGAGACTGGCTTAATGAACACCTGATCAATCTGGATGATTTGCCGGATGCGCCTGAGACGCCTGAACCGAGCCATGCTACTGTACAGCAGCGCCAGCAAGCGTTCGGCTACACGTTCGAGGATATCCGCAAGGTGCTGGAACCGATGGCGGGCAGCGGCATGGAGCCGATCGCTTCCATGGGCTATGACGCGCCTCTCGCTGTCTTGTCTGAGCGTCCGCAGCGGCTGTACAACTACTTCAAGCAGCTGTTCGCGCAGGTGACGAATCCGCCGATCGATGCGATTCGCGAAGAGCTTGTGACCTCTACGGCAACGACGATCGGACCGGAGCGCAACTTGCTCAATCCGGAGCCGGAGAGCTGTCGTCATATTAAGCTGGACACGCCGATTCTATCCAATGAAGAGTTCGCCAAGCTGCGGCATATACGCCGTCCCGGCTTCAAGTCGATTACGCTTCCGATCTTCTTCCCCGCCGACGGAGGAGAAGAAGGACTTCGCGCAGCCATGAAGCTGATGTGCGAAGCGGCAGATCGCGTGATTGAGAAGGGCCACAATATACTCATTCTGTCCGACCGCGGCGTCGACAAGGAGAATGCGGCTATCCCGGCGCTGCTTGCCGTGGCTGGCTTGCATCACCACTTGATCCGCCAGGGAACGCGGACGAAAGTATCCATTCTACTGGAATCCGGCGAGCCTCGCGAAGTGCACCATTACGCGCTGCTGCTCGGCTACGGCGTAAGTGCGGTTAACCCTTATCTTGCATTCGAGTCGCTGGACGACATGATTCGTCAAGGCATACTAAGAGGCGTGTCCCATGACAAAGCGGTGAAAAATTATATGAAAGCGGCCACGAAGGGCGTCGTCAAAGTATTGTCCAAAATGGGCATCTCCACGATCCAATCCTATCGCGGCGCTCAAATCTTCGAAGCGCTCGGCCTTCGTGAAGAGGTTGTGAACGAGTACTTCACGTGGACGCCTTCACGAATCGGCGGCATCGGACTGGATGTAATCGCTGAGGAGACGCTGAAGCATCATAATCGCGCATTCGCAGAACAGGAGGGCTCCGAGAAGGAGCTGGACTCCGGCGGCGATTACCAATGGCGCAAGGACGGCGAAGATCACCTGTTCACACCGCAGACAATTCATACGCTGCAGATGGCTTCTCGCGCGAACGATTACAAGCTGTACAAGAAATTCTCCGGCCTTGTCCAAGGAGAGAACAAGAAGCATCTCACGCTGCGGTCGTTGTTAGAATTCAAGAAGGACGGCCAATCCGTGCCGCTGGATGAAGTGGAATCGGTTGAGTCCATCGTGAAACGGTTCAAGACAGGCGCGATGTCATTCGGCTCCATCAGCAAGGAAGCGCATGAGAGTCTGGCGATTGCGATGAACCGACTGGGCGGCAAGTCCAATACGGGCGAAGGCGGAGAAGATCCGAACCGCTTCACGCCTGATGCGAACGGCGACTTGCGCCGCAGCGCAATCAAGCAGGTGGCATCGGGACGCTTCGGCGTAACGAGCAATTATCTGGTCAATGCGGATGAGATCCAGATTAAGATGGCGCAAGGGGCGAAGCCTGGCGAAGGGGGTCAACTTCCTGGCCTGAAAGTCTATCCATGGGTAGCGGAAGTGCGCGGCTCCACGCCGGGTGTCGGCTTGATCTCGCCGCCCCCGCACCATGACATCTACTCTATCGAAGATCTGGCCGAGCTGATTCACGATCTGAAGAATGCCAATCCTCGCGCCCGCATTAACGTGAAGCTGGTATCCGAGGTCGGCGTCGGCACGATTGCGGCAGGTGTGGCCAAAGGCCGTGCCGATGTCATCATGGTAAGCGGCTATGACGGCGGTACCGGAGCATCTCCTATGGGTTCCATCCGCCATGCGGGATTGCCTTGGGAGCTTGGTCTGGCGGAGACGCATCAGACACTTATGCTGAACAATCTTCGCGACCGCGTTGTCATCGAGACGGACGGCAAGATGATGAATGGCCGGGATGTTGCGATTGCAGCTTTACTGGGCGCTGAAGAATACGGATTCTCTACTGCGCCTCTTATCGTACTGGGCTGTGTCATGATGCGTGTCTGCCAGCTGGATACTTGTCCGGTCGGGGTGGCTACGCAGAATCCGGAGCTTCGCAACAAGTTCATGGGAGATCCGTCTCATGTCGTGAACTACTTGCGCTTCATCGCCGAAGAATTGCGGGAGATTATGTCGGAATTGGGCTTCCGTACGATCGACGAGATGGTCGGCCGTGTGGACCGTCTGAATACGAAGAAGCTGATGGAGCATTACAAGGCGAAAGGTCTTGAGCTGTCAGGCATTCTGTATGAAGCTGAAGTGCCGGAAGGTTCATCCCGATATGGTGTACAGAAGCAGAACCATGGCCTGGAGCTGTCGCTGGATATGAAGGAGCTTGTGCCTCTGGCGGAGCCTGCTCTAGCGCGCGGTGAGAGTGTGCGTGGCACGTTCCCGATTCTCAATACGAACCGAGTTGTCGGCACGATACTGGGCTACGAAGTGACTTCCCGCTACGGCGCGAAGGGCTTGCCTGAAGATACCATCTGGTATCGCTTCATCGGCACAGCCGGTCAAAGCTTCGGAGCGTTCGTTCCGAAGGGAATCACGCTATCGGTCGAAGGCGACACGAACGACTACTTCGGCAAGGGGCTATCCGGCGGCAAGCTGATCGTCGCGCCGTCACCGAAGGCAACGTTCAAGGCGGAGGAGAATGTCGTGACGGGCAATACGGCCTTGTATGGCGCGACTAGCGGCGAAGCATACATTAGCGGTATTGCCGGCGAACGGTTCGCTGTCCGGAATAGCGGCGTAAGTGCGGTCGTGGAAGGGGTAGGCGATCATGGCTGCGAGTATATGACGGGTGGACGCGTTGTCGTGCTAGGAGAGACGGGACGCAACTTCGGTGCAGGGATGTCCGGCGGCGTGGCTTATGTCTATGATCAGACGGGCGACTTCCATCACCACTGCAACCTGGAGATGGTTCTACTGGAGCGGATGGAGACGGAAGGCGACATAGCCGAGCTTCGCATCATGATTGAGAGACATGTCCAATATACGGACAGTGCTGTCGGTTCGCGCATCTTGGCGGACTGGGATGCTTCGCTTGCGAAGTTCATCAAGATCATACCGAAGGACTACAAGCGGATGCTGGAACAGATTCAGCGCGCCGAGGATAAGGGACTGCAAGGCGGAGATGCCTTGCTGGCTGCATTCGAGGCGAACAAGCGTGAGCTGGCTCGCGCAGGCGGCAAGTAAGCTGTTATTTATGGAAGAACCCGCAAGTGGGGCGTCATGCTCCTCTTGCGGGTTTTTGTAAATAAAGAATTTTTATGAATTTTTGGGTTAGAGTTGTCTTTCACCTCGACAAATTTTGGGTAAAGTGAGCGAATGGTGAGCTGCAGGCGATGTGACCTCGGTTGGAGGTAGAATGTATGTGGCCAACACTAAAGTGACGGAATCCCGTGCGAGCGTGCCCTCAGTGTATGTAGCCAACACTAAATTGACGGAATCTCGTGCGAGCACGTCTAGAGTGTATGTGGCCAACACTAAAGTGACGGAATCCCGTGCGAGCGTGCCCTCAGTGTATGTGGCCGACACTAAAGTGACGGAATCCCGTGCGAGCGTGCCCTCAGTGTATGTAGCCAACACTAAATTGACGGAATCCCGTGCGAGCGTGCCCCCAATGTATGTGGCCAACACTAAATTGACGGAATCCCGTGCGAGCGTGCCCTCAGTGTATGTAGCCAACACTAGAGTGGCGAAATCCCGTGCGAGCGTGCCCTCAGTGTATGTAGCCAACACTAAACTAGCAGAATCGCATACAGGCGCGCCTCCAGTGTATGTAACTTCGACAAAACCCGTAACATAAAGCAGGCTGTCCCTGTCAGCATCCGACATGATTCTTCCGAGGGCTCAGGTATAATGTACGAAAGTAGGAGAAGCCTTGAGGAGGATGATGAGGTGAAAATCATTTTATTGACAGGCGGATCGGGCGACAGAGTGTGGCCGTTAACGGGAAAAAATAGGCATCATCAGTATGCGAAGGTGTTGAAAGGCAAGGACGGCAAGCCGGAGTCGCTACTGCAGCGGTTATGGAGCGGACTTGCTGGAGCGGATCTTATAGAACACAGTAGCTTGACGGCATGCAGTGAGCATGCCGCAATAATAAGAGAACAATTGGGACCTGAGACGCCGATTATTCACTCTCCCAGGCAGAAGAACACTTTTGCCTCAGCGGGATTGGCCGCAGCCTATCTTTATTCCGCATCTCTTCCTTTATCCGAAACCATTATTATCCTCCCTATGGACTTGTACGCAGGCGGAGATTTTTACCATTGCATTCGTAGCCTTCCCAAGCTGCTGCGTGACAGTGGGGCGGCGATGATGATGGTAGGCACAAGAGCGAGCTTCGCCTGCGAGCAATATAGCTACATTATACCGGAATCCAGCTATTATGAAGATGCGCAGACCCATTATGATTACGAGGTGGCTGAATTTCATGGAAGGCCTTCTCTGGAAGAAGCGGAAGCGCTGGTGAATCAAGGCGCATTATGGAGCAGCGGAGTGTATGCCTTCCGGTTGGAATTCATGCTTCATCGCCTGACCGAGTTAGGATTGCCTGTGCATTATGAGCAGTTGTATAAGCAGTATCAGCGCTTGACCGACCTGAGTATGGAGGACAAGCTCACCTATCAGCCTATGATTAGCAAGTCAGTGGTCGTCTATGACGGCATATGCATGAGACTGGGCGCATGGACGTCGCTATCGATGCGTGCCACGCTCTGATTCGCTACCATTCATTTCCGCTATCGTATATAATGATGGGGTTGAAGCAGCCGGAAGGAATAATGGATAGAAGGAGGCATGACGCGGAATGGAACCTATCATCGTATCGATGCGCGAAGTGACGAAGCGGATCGGCAAGCGCACCATTATCGATCGACTGTCATTGGACTTGAGACCGGGTGAAGTATTCGGCTTCCTGGGGCCGAACGGCTCGGGCAAGACAACGACGATCCGCATGATGGTCGGTCTCATGTCGCTTAGCGAAGGTGAGATAACCATCAATGGTTACAATATTGAGAAAGAGTACGAGAAAGCAATCAGCTACGTTGGAGCTATCGTCGAAAATCCGGAAATGTACAAGTATTTGACAGGTTATCAGAACCTGCTGCATTACGGGCGAATGATGCCGGGGGTGACAGAGCAGCGCATTCAAGAAGCGATAGAAGTCGTCGGTATGGGCAATCGCATCCATGACAAAGTAAGAACCTATTCGCTCGGCATGCGGCAGCGACTAGGACTGGCACAAGCCATTCTTCACCGGCCGAAGCTGCTCATATTGGACGAGCCGACGAATGGGCTGGACCCAGCGGGAATACGGGAGCTTAGAGATTACCTTCGTAAGCTAGCCAAGGATGAGAATATTGCAGTCTTCGTATCCAGTCATCTGCTGTCAGAGATGGAGCTGATGTGCGATCGTGTGGCCATCATCCAGAACGGCAAGCTAATCGATGAGAGAATCATTGGCGAGCAGAGGGAAAGCGCCAGCGCATCAAGGATGCTGTATGAAGTCGATCAAGCCGACAAGGCGATGGACATACTGGTGACGAATGGTCAACCGGCCGAAGCTGCTGGCAACGGACATATTGCCCTGGATGCCGATAGAGAGCGAGCGGCGGAACTGAACGCCTTACTCGTAGCTGCCGGAATTAAAGTATACGGCATACGAAGAGACAGCAAGTCGCTGGAGGATCAATTCCTGGAGGTGACAGGAGGTGAGAGCATTGGGTAATTTCGCTGGATTGCTGCGCAATGAGAATATGAAGATTTACAGAAGAGCCCGCACTTATATAATGGGAGCTATCCTGGTCGGATTAGTACTGATGATCTCCATTATGTGGGCCGCCTTCGGAGGCAGGGACGTATCCATGTGGGATGTCGTATTCCTGGAATCGTCGATATTGTTCTTCCTCATTACCATCTTCACGGTTGTTGTCGCGGCAGGAGCAGTAGCTGAAGAATTTACATCAGGTACGATCAAGCTGCTGTTGATCAGACCATGGTCCCGTTCCAAAATATTGCTGGCCAAATATATCGCCGTAGTCGCCTTCGCCTTGTGTCTTGCCTTGCTGCTTTTCACAAGCACCATTGTCGTTAATTGGCTCATCTTCGACCTATTCAATTCTGTACAAGCCGAACCGACGTTTCCGATGAAGGAAGGCGTGTCAACAGTGGGCTACATGCTGCAATATTACGGCCTGACTCTGATTACGACGGTTATGACGGTTACGCTCGCTTTCATGCTTTCTACCGTGTTCCGCAGCAGCGGCCTGGCCATCGGATTTGCTCTGTTCCTGCTGCTGGTCGTGAACAACGTCGTGATGCTGCTTGCTGCGCTGCAGTATAAGTGGGTCGATTACATTTTGTTCGTACATTTGAATTTGACGCAATACTTGAATGACATTCCGATTCGGGAAGGTATGTCGCTAGGCTTCTCCTTAGCGGTGCTGGCCGGTTACTATGCGCTATTCATGGCGTTAACCTGGTATGTGTTCAATAAGCGAGACGTGGCGGCTTGAATAAGCGCCAAAAAACGCCGTGCCCTATGCTCCTGATCGGAGTGTTCAGGCACGGCGTTCTCCATAAAGGATACCGTTAGACGGCTTGCTTGGAACGGCTGCGTTCTTCATTGGCGTTCTTGCTGTCTTGCTTGCCGGCAGCGGTAGCTGATTCCTTCTCATGAGGTGAAGACGGCTTCGCTTCGTTGGCCGGTTGTTCCATAAGGCAGCTGCCGTTAATCATGCCGCCTTCTTGAATAATTAGGTGATTCGTCATCATATTGCCCGTTAGCTGGCCGGATGATGTAATAATTAGCCTTCCCGTCGTCGCTATGTCTCCGTACACCTTGCCGGCCAACGTCACGTCTTGAGCGGAGATATTGGAGTGCGCTACTCCTTGCTCGCCAATGATGACAGCACCTTTGCACGCGATTTCACCATGGAATTCCCCTTCAATCCGCAGATTGGCTTCACTTGTCATCTTGCCTTCCGCCACAGTACCTGCTCCTATTAGCGTGTCAGTAGAAGTGTTTCGCCGATTTTCTTTGAACATAAGGTCTAATCCTCCATTTCATATCGTGATCTCGATTTGAAACGACAGACTTGCTCCCTATGATGATTAACTCCGGTGAGCGGTATACTTGAGAGGGTTGACAGGTTCGTTTGTCTGCATGATTTGGAAATGCAGATGAGGGCCTGTGCTTCTGCCGCTGGAGCCAAGCAATCCGATCCGTTCTCCTTTCACGACTTCTTCGCCGACGCGGGCATCGATCTGCTTCAGGTGCATATACGCGCTCTGCAGCTCGTTGAGATGGTCAATAATGATATAATAGCCGAGCCATCTGTCATAGCCGGTGTCCGAGACGACACCATCCGCAGCGCTGAATACGGTGTCTCCGCTCTTGCCTTGAATATCGATGCCTGCATGGAACTTGATGCTACCCGTGATGGGGTCCTTGCGGTAGCCGAAGCCGGAAGTTAGCTGCTTGGATGCAGTAGGCCACTTCGAGGGGATAGCATCGACCGTCTCCCTCTTATGCTGTGCCTGGCGTAGCGTCTGTACCATCGATTGCTCCATCGCATCGACCATTCGGCTAAGCTCCACCAGATCAAGAGAGGTGTCCTGGGCATAGGAGGCCATCTGCACAGCATCGCGAGTATAGGGGAGAGCCGCGGCACCATCAGACCGCGTAGCGGATAAAGTTTGGACGCGAGGCGCAGCGGTTGTTTGAAGTCGAACCTCCGGCTCGGCTATCGAATACCCTTGCTGGATATTGACGCTGCTCCCATACTTTTCGATGAAAGTCTTCAGCTTCAACTCCAGCTCAGTCAGCTCATCCATCTTCTTCTTCAGAGTCTGAGCTTGACGCATCAGTTCCTCAAGCTCTTGCTGCAGAGCTGCGATTGCATGATCCTTCTCCTTGATCGTGCTGTCTCTTCCTTCCATCGCCTTGGCATATTGCGCGGATTGGGCCTCCAGTCGAGTCTCCAGACTACGCAGTTCGTAAGCGGCTTTCATCTGGAGACTGATTACACAGCCGGATACCGCCAGAACGGCGGCCACAGGGACTGCGATCACCGATCTTCTGGATACCGCGAACTGCTTGACAGCCTTGTCAGCGCCGCGCATGACGACGAAGGACCATGTTGAATTGCGCGCTCGTCTCAAGTAGCTTGCTCCTTCCCACGTGCAGTATAGTCGTACAGAACGTCCTATGACTATTTATTCCTCTGCAGGGGAAAACATACCTTGAAACTTATTTCAGCGATGCCAGCACTTCCTTCATTGGAGTGGTGAAATAGAAGCTGCGTCCTTGCTTCTGCTCCTCCGGCAGCGTCTCCAGCATGGTCATTCTTCGATTCACCTCAGCCTCTAAATCGCGAATGCGTTGCTCGTATTGCGAAGCCTTCTCCTCGTCCTTGCTCTGAAGTGCAATCCTACGCACATCTCCATAGGCGAGCATCGCGTGCTCGTACATCTCGATCATCCATGGGAACTTCAGTAGCGCTTCATCCAAGACGGGTAGCGTGTCTTCCAGCTTACCGTTCAATTGATGCAATCTGATCTGCAGTGATAGAAGCCCACGATTATATTCGTCATGCTTGCGCGCGGAGTCCAGCGTCTGCTGTGCTTGCTTCAGCAGTTCGGGGTCTTTGCTCTGCTCGTATACTTGCAGTATCCAGCTTACCTTAGTGACGGAATACGTCGCTTGATCCGGCGCTTGATCGATAGACTTATCCAGCATCTCCATAAGCTGAGCG
The DNA here is from genome assembly GCF_042675905.1 of Paenibacillus chungangensis. NCBI lineage: Bacteria > Bacillati > Bacillota > Bacilli > Caryophanales > Paenibacillaceae > Paenibacillus > Paenibacillus chungangensis. The sequence continues at coordinate 24,617 of NZ_JBHTJZ010000067.1, forward strand.
TAGGAAGCCTTCTGTTCCACGGCCATTGTTATCGTTTCGTTGTAACGGCTTGCTGCCGAGTAATGGATTGACGTCACAATAAGCAGAGTGAAGCAGATAACAGCTAGCAGTGCTGGATAGACGCTTTTCCGCCAATCGTTGAACTGAACATTGGATAGAGATGCAATCTCAAGCTTGTTCCGGAATGGCGCCAGCATGCATCCAAGCGACAGGAACACCAACGCCCCGATATAGACATAACTCATATCAAAATCCATTGCGCTGTGCGCCAGCAATGACAGCGACAGAATAAAGAATACCAGGTGACTGCCGCGAAGCTCGGGATGCCGAATATGCGACCGGATGTACAAGAAGTAAGCATAGGCAATGAAGCCAATCAAGATTGCCAGACCGAGCCAGCCGACCTCCACAAGCACTTGAACGTAGAAGCTATGGGCTTGTCTACTCTCGTAAGGATTGTTCTGGTATTGCTCGTACATCGCTTGCCACGCCCCGCCGCCTGCACCGATGACAGGATAATCGCTGGCTGCTTTCAAGCCGTCTTTATAGAACGTAAGCCTCTCAAGTACGCTGTGCTGGTTGAAGTTAATATTCTCGAATCGGTCAGCCAGCTGCTGCGGAAGCAATCCTCTGACGGCCGGACTGGACAGCAGTAATGCGGCGCTTGCGATCGTAATCACTACAATAAGCGCAGGGATAAGAAGGAACGACCACTTCCGATCGGCAATTCGCGCAAGCTTGCTCTCCACCCATGTCTCCAGCTTGGCGTGATATAGCCAGACGAATGCTGCCGACACTAAGGAAGCGGCCAATAGCAAGCCCCACCCAGTGGCGGGAAGCGAGTTGAACAGCGATATCGTGGACGGCGTCTTCGATCCCGTCGGTTGAACAATGGCCGCGATGTCATTCATGATTGTCGTAATCTTGCCCAGAATGATCATGGACACCGCTACGGAGAAGACCATATAGAGCAAGTAGGTAATCTGCTTCGTCAGCTTCAGTAACGGTATAGTAAGCAAGACAACAATAGGGATGATGACGAATGCACCGCGTGAGAACGTCAGCATGAACGATATCCATATGGGTACAAGGAAAGCGGCGTTCATTAGCCGGATATAACGGTTGCCGCTGTGCGATGCATAGTACAAGCAAGCAAGGAATAGAGCAATCAGGAAGCCGGCATAAGTATTGGAGTACTGGAATACTGATGTTAGGCGGTAGCCGTCATGCGCGCGCCATAGAGCGTCCATATAATAAGTCTGTCCGAATAAGTTGAATAACCCGAACAATACAATGATACCGCCGGCGATCATGATGCCGCCCTCGATTATGTAGCGAGTCTGTACCGCTCCTGCGGTATATAAGCCGTTTATGAAAAAGAGTGCGAACATGCCGTAGACCATGACCATAAAGTCTGCATAGTAATCTGATACTGCCTGCATGGAGGAAATCCAGTAAACAAGCGGAATCAGCATGACAGCAATCGACATTATACCCGTATGGTTGGAAATTTTCCAATTCCGGATTAGGTATATGAGGGGAAGAAATGATAGAATAAAGATATAAATTGCCGACTTGTAGATTGGAGGTTCGAAGCTGGACTCGTATCCGTTGAACAAACCTCTGTCATAAGGGAAAAAAATAAAAAACAGGGCAAGGCCGATAGCGCCAAGCCACCATAGAGGCGACACCTCTCCTCTTCCCGTATTTCCCGGGTAATCCCGTTTTGTCGCTTTCTGTCGTGCGCCCATTCGTATGTACTCCTATCTTTGTTTATTCTATGTGTTAACTGGAAAAGATATTCTATTATTTTATCAAATGTGGTGAGGGATTACTATATGGGTGGGGGGAGAATGTAGGATATAGTATCGAGAACACTTTTTATCGACAACTCAATTTTATAAATTAATGTATTAGGTGTTCATATATGAATTTGTCTGATAGACTACGTATTGTGAAGAATCAAATAAGGAACAGAGCACTCAAATGATCAAAATTAGAAATGAAGATTGGAATTGAGACGATAATGGCAAATTTTGCGAAGCTCTCTAAGCAAATTTCTCTATTTAAAACACCACAGATATTGATAAGAAAAATACTAAATCGTTATCTGAAGGGTGGGTTAAAAAGGAGAATATTGGGTTTTTTGACTGTGGAACAAATTAGTAATCAATTGAATGAGAATTTTAATAGTAAGGACAAAATAATCCTTTTTCCATCTCCAAGTTGCCCTTGGGGATATTTATTTCAGAGGCCCCAACAACTTGCTAGAGCCTTTGCGAAAAAAGGGTTTAAAGTGATTTATATGGTTGACACCTCTTTTACTTACGCGCCTGATTGGTACGTTCGTGGATTAAATAGAATTGAAGAATCCATTTTTCTTTATAATGATGGCCTGGGTGGCAAGGTGCTAACAGAAAATCTCAGGAATATTTACACCATTATTTGGCAATACTGGCCTCATCAGAATTCAGTGATTGAACAATTTCAGAAACATCATAATACATCTTTAGTTTATGATTGTATAGACCATTTAACAACATTTGATGAATACCCTGAGATAATGAGTCATCATTCAAAGGCTTTAGAAAATGCAGATGTTGTAATCGCCACTGCGAATTCTATAAAAAAAGAAGTTAGTAAGTGGAGAGATGATTGTCTACTCATTCAAAACGGTGTAAATGTAGAGGATTTTAAAACTGTTTTACACAAAGCAAGTGATTCTGATTCAATAACACTAGGGTATTATGGAGCAATAGCTGAATGGTTTGATTATGAATTAATCAAGCAGGTCGCAATCCTTCGGCCAAACTGGAATTTTATTATTGTGGGAGAAGTATATCCGGCTTGTATAATACAAGTGCGAGAGTTGTCTAAAATTTCCAATATTCAATTTCTGCCACGAGTAACTTATTCAGAAATCCCGGAGCTGTTAGGTCAGTTTGACATCGCCCTGCTTCCATTTAAGATAAATGAAATTACGCGAAATACTTCACCGGTGAAAATATTTGAATATATGGCTGGAGGGAAAATAACGATTAGCTCATCATTGCCAGAGGTGATTGGGTTACACGGAGTACTCACTTATGATACGCAAGAGGAAATGTTGAAACAAATACATAATGCAATAACTTTAAAAAATGATGAAAAATATGTGAATTCGTTGAAACTTGAGGCTATTAATCATTCTTGGATTAGTAAAGTAGATCTTATTTTAAAACATATGACTGATGGAGGGATGGTCAATGGCTCAGCTCCCAAAAATACTGATTTTTGAAAGAGATGATGCTCAAACTAATCCCGGTGGAGATACAGTGCAAATTCATCAAATCTCAAATTTTCTTAAAAAAAATCAGTTTGAGGTAATTGTCACCTCAGACATAGATGCTGACTTAACTGGAATGTCTTTCATAATTATTTTCAACCTCCAACTGCCAGATCAAGCTTTTATACAAGCTCAAAGAGCAGTAAATTGGGATGTCCCATATATATTTTTCCCTGTTTACTGGGACATGGATCAGTTGAAAATGAAGGATGTTTTTAGTGTGAGAAACTTCATTAAAAAATTTCTACCCCAAAAAATGAAGGATATGTTAAGGTCGAAATTGCTAAAACAGAAGTATAAGAGTGTTTCAGATTTCCCTTCTTCTTTGAACGAAATGATTAAATATATATTTATGAACGCAGCATATATTTGTCCTAATTCAAAGGCAGAATTACAACACTTAATAGAAAAATTCAGTTGGATACCAATTGAGCAAAAAGCAGTAGTTGTCCATAACGGAATTAAATTAGAAGAGCTATCAATGTGTAAAGATCGAACATTGCTTAACAACTATCTATTACCGGAGTCTTATATTTGTTGTGTTGGAACTATTGGGCCAAGAAAAAATCAGATCAATCTTGTAAAAGCTGCAAATTCCATCGGAATACCATTAGTCATTGTTGGTAAAGTAGCTGCAAATGATTCGCTTTATGGTAAGTACGTAAAAAAAATCGCAAAAGATAATGTAATTTTTTTAAATTATTGTGATCAACATATTGTATACGAGATTATTAAACATAGCAAAGGACATATCCAGCCTAGTTATATTGAAACCCCTGGTTTAGCTTCATTAGAGGCTGTGGCACTCTCATGCAATGTTGTAGTATCGGATGTACCACCAGTTAGAGAATATTTTGGTGATTCGGCATACTATGTTAATCCAAATAGTTATCATTCCATTGCAGAGGGAATGATTAAATTGTACAACAGTACAAGTCTTCCCAATGCTCATATTTTTCGTAGTTTATATAACTGGGATACTGCTTTAATGAACTTACTACCTCTCTTAAAAAATGATTGGCATATTGAGCAATAAGGGGCTTGTTATTATGCGTGTATATTTATTAAATATGTACAAGTACAGGGATTTATTTATTGAACTTGTTCGGAAAGACATAAAGCTAAAATATCGCAACTCAATATTAGGTGTTTTATGGAGTATGCTTAATCCATTATTAATGATGTTGGTGTTAAGTATTGTTTTTATGACTTTCTTTAAAAATGATATCCCCAATTTCCCTGTATACGTGCTGATAGGAAGAATTTTGTACCAGTTTTTTTCTGAGTCTACGAACTTTGCTATGGACTCAATACTTTCGAATGGGGCATTAATTAGAAAGGTATATGTACCCAAATACTATTTTCCGTTATCTCGACTAGTCTCATCATTTGTATCATTGATCTTATCTCTTGTTCCATTACTTGGGATGATGATTGCAACAGGTATGTCTTTTACATGGGTGAATTTATTGTTTTTTGTTCCTTTAGTATATCTATTATTAATATGTGGCGGATTAGGGCTGATATTAGCATCAATCAATGTATTCTTTAAAGATGTAAAGCACTTCTATTCAATTATTATGTTGGTGGTAATGTATATGACCCCAATATTTTATCCTGTCAGCATTATACCGGAGCAGTATATGCCTATTATATTGATGAACCCATTATACCCAATAGTAGAAATGTTTAGGGGAATTGTGATGTATAGCAGTATTCCTAATATGCAATTGAATCTGTTGGCGTTAAGCTATGCAGTTATATACAGTGTGATTGGATTGTTGGTTTTTTACAAATCTCAAGATAAGTTTATTTATCATTTATAAAGAAAAGGAATTATTAATATGGCTAATATTGCTGTGAATGTTTCTAATGTATCAATGAAGTATCGATTAGCAACTGAAAAGATCGACTCATTTAAATATCTGCTGATAAAGAAATTGAAAAATGAGTTGAAGTATGAAGAGTTCTATGCGTTAAAAGATGTTTCGTTTACTGTGAATAGAGGAGAAGTTTTTGGGATCATTGGACTAAATGGTGCTGGAAAAAGTACATTGTTGAAAATAATTGCAGGAGTTATAAAGCCAACTATAGGTAGAGTCGAGAAACACGGAAGTATCGCTCCATTATTGGAATTGGGAGCGGGTTTCAATGGAGAACTTACTGGAATAGAAAATATTTATTTAAATGGATTGTTATTTGGATATACAAAGAAATTTATTGCTCATAAAATTGATGAAATTATTGAGTATTCAGAGCTTGGTAAGTTTATTCATACACCTCTGAAAAATTACTCTTCTGGTATGAAAGCCAGATTGGGGTTTTCAATCGCAACTATCGTGCAACCTGATATATTAATTGTGGATGAGGTTTTAGCTGTAGGAGATATAAAGTTTAAGGCAAAGTCGGAAGAAAAAATACGTCAAATGATGAGTGGAGGTACAACAGTTTTGTTTGTTTCACATTCGCTAGGGCAAGTAGAGAATATATGTGATAGGGCATTATGGTTAGAACACGGAGAAGTGAAAAGTATTGGTAATCCTGGTGAATTAATAGCAGACTATAAAAATTCAAATTGAAAGGAAATAATAGTATGAAGATATGTGTAATGGGATTGGGTTATATTGGCCTTCCTACTGCAGTAATGTTCGCAAGTTATGGGAATAACGTTATTGGTGTTGATGTAAAGCCTGAAATTATTGAAATGCTCAATAATGGGAAACTACATATTGAAGAGCCTGGACTCGAGGATCTACTAAAGGAATCTGTTAAAAAGAAAAAGTTTAAAGCCATATCAGAACCTGATAAAGCGGATGTATTTATGATTACAGTACCAACTCCGAACCTGGATGATCTATATATGAGTTGTGATTTGACTTATGTGTTAGATGCATGTCGTGCAATTATTCCTCATCTTCGTAGCGGCAATACTGTGATTATTGAATCAACAATAGCTCCAAGATCAATGGATGATTACATCGGACCACTATTTCAAGCTGCAGGATACAAAATAGGAGAGGACATATTTTTAGCACATTGCCCTGAGCGAGTTTTACCAGGGCAAATTCTTACAGAACTAGTTTATAATAACCGTATAGTAGGCGGACTAACATCCAATTGTACAGAGGCTGCAGCTAAAGTATATGCTCAGTTTGTTAAAGGTGAAATTATTAAAACTGAAGCGAAAACTGCTGAAATGTCTAAATGTATGGAGAATACATTTCGAGATGTTAATATTGCACTTGCGAATGAATTAACTAAAGTATGTTATGACCTGAAAATAAATGTGTTAGATGTCATTGATATGGCCAATAAACATCCGCGAGTGAATATCCACAGTCCCGGCCCAGGAGTAGGGGGGCATTGTCTCGCTGTTGATCCATATTTTATATCCGCAAAGTCGCCAGACAATTCAAAGATCATTCAATTGGCAAGGGAAACAAATAGTGGTATGCCGACATTTGTTGTAGATGTAGTTAAGAAACTGTTAGAAAGTATAGAAAACCCTAAAATAGCTATTCTAGGAATGGCGTATAAAGGGAATGTGGATGATATGAGAGAATCACCTGCATTGAAAGTCGCTCAAATATTAGAACAATGGGAATGCGAAATAGCAATTCACGACCCCCATATTCGATTAGAAAGTTTTTTATCTTTTGAAGATGCTATTACTGGGGCGGATCTTATATTAGTGTTAACTGATCATAATGAATTCAAAGAACTGGATGAATTTGTAATAGTCAATAGAATGAGAACTCCTCAAATATTCGACACAAAGAATATTATTAGGTTAAAAGAGAGTGTTGGAATTGAAGTGTATAATTTTGGGAATATTAACGACCGAAATATAACTAGAAGATACGAACATATCTCAAGTAGTTAAATAGTTACTATTCAAGTACAGTAAAAATGGAGTTAGGGGGATTGGGGATGTGCAGTTTGAAGGTTGAATTACTAGATGGTACTTCTTTGTATGGCCATGATAAAGAATATGTCACTACTATTCTTAGCAATACAAAAAAATACTATGAAATTTCAGATTTAGAGAGGTTTTGTGAGTATATTCCAGACAATGCTGTTATTTACGATATTGGAGCGAATATAGGGAATCACTCTTTATATTTTTCGAAATACACAAATCCCAAGCATATTATTTCTATAGAACCAATAGAGCAAAACTTTGAACTTTTGAAAGCAAACTTATTGACTAATGATTGTAAAAATGCGATTGCTATACATGCTGCAGTAGGTGAAAAGGATGGTAAAGTGAATTCTATCCTAGACAGCTCAAATATGGGGGCTTGTAAGGTTTTTATTGATGACTCTGGGCTCATACAAATGATATCTTTAGATAATTCTGGGTTTGCACGACCGGATTTTATTAAAATTGATGTAGAAGGATTTGAGTTGAGTGTACTAAAAGGCATGAAACAAATACTATTAAATGAACATCCAGTCCTTTGGATTGAAATTAAAGAGAATTTCTTTGATATTGACGAGTACTTGAATCAATTTAAATATAAATTAATTGATCGGACTAATTATAACTTTATCTATATGAAAATGAGTGTGGAAAGTCCTGCTGAAATTGAAATGGATAATTTATTTAAGCGCAATATTAATGAAGAGTATAGTTCACTTATTCAAAAAAATTGGAAATTAAATAAAATAATATCGACTCAAAATACGAAGCTTATTGAAATCAATCAAAAAAATTCTATTAATTTGGAATCATTAGATTCAATTCACGAAAAATTGGATGAAATATTGAAGAAATCAAATGAAGAAACAGAAGTTACTCAAGGATTAGAAGAGTTGAGTAATCGTAAGTCTCTTATAATAGATAATCTAGAGAAGGAGATAATTGAATATGAACAAAGACTGAAAGAATACTCGCAAAAAATGCAACATATGAAAGAAACTATTGAGAAGAAAAATCAAGAACTTGTATCATGTCTAAATTCTGAAGAAGAAGCATTAACAAAACTAAAAGCAAGTATACTTGCCCAGAACAGTTTATCTGCAAAACTATATAAAATGACAAGAAACTTCGAGTTGCTAAGAAACTCAAAATTAGGAAGATTAACAGCGAAATACTGGTATTTAAGAGGGAGAATTACAAAGGACTTCTAGCTAATTTTAACTGAGGTGACACTTTTGGATATTCGTGCGATTGATAATAGGCTCTATCAAATTAAAGCGTTTAGAGATCAATTAAAGAAAGAAATATTAGGTGATGTGAGTAGTCATGCAGATTTTGAATTAATCAAAAATGATCGAAAATTTCCTAGTAAGTTTAGTACAAATAAATCAATAAAAGTAGCATGCATTATGGACGAATTTACGTTTCATTCATTTGAACCAGAGTGTAATCTCTTGCAAATAACGCCAAGTAATTGGAAGTCACAATTAGAGCAATTTGAACCGGACTTATTCTTTATTGAATCTGCATGGAAAGGAATTCAAGGTCTTTGGAATGGGAAAGTAGCTCATCTTGGTGAGGAATTAATTGAAGCTGTTAATTACTGCAAAATCCATCAAATTCCAGTTGTGTTTTGGAATAAAGAAGATCCTGTTCATTTTGATACTTTCATTGCCACAGCAAAATATGCTGATTTTGTATTTACTACTGATATTGATTGTATCTCAAAGTATAAAACTTATGTTGAACATCAACAGGTTTATTTACTACCATTTGCAGCACAAACAAAATATCACAATCCAATTGAAGCATTCGAAAGGAAAGATGCCTTTTGTTTTGCTGGAGCCTATTATAAACGATATCCCGAGAGAATTAGGGACCTTGATGCTTTTTTGGATGTTATTTCAGAAAAAAGCCAACTGGATATCTTTGATCGGAATTTCTATAATAATGACCCTCAGTATGCTTTTCCAAAGAAATACAATAAGTATATAGAAGGGAATTTAAAACCTCAAGAGATAGATAAGGCTTATAAAGGCTACCGGTTTAATGTAAATATGAATTCTGTTAAACAGTCTCAATCTATGTGTGCTCGTAGAGTATTTGAATTATTGGCATCTAACACTGTTACTGTGAGTAACTACTCAAGGGCAATCCGAAATATTTTTGGTGACCTTGTAGTTTGCACTGATGATAAGCAACAATTAACAAAGGAAATAAATAAGTTTATTGATGAAAGTTATTATAAGAAATATCGACTTGCAGGACTTCGAAAAACTCTGAATGAGCATACATATAGTCATAGACTTAATTATATTATTGAACAAGTCTTTCAAAAAGAGGATGTTCAATTAAGTAAAAGTGTAGCAGTTCTTACGACAGTTCATAATGTAAATCAGCTTAACTATATTATGTACCAATTTAATAGACAAACCTATGAGAATAAAACTCTGTATCTGTTTGCTCCTAAGAATACATTCAATAATCATAATCATAATCATAATTTCTTTAAACATATTACAACTGAAGTAGTTCAAAAAATAAAAGATGAGCATGATGCAATTGTGTTTTTCTCACCTCAAGATTATTACGGTGAGAACTATATATTAGACTTTACATTGACTGAGCTTTACTCTAAGCAAAATATATTTACCAAACATACCTATTATAATCATGACTCAGATCAATTTAATTATAATATCGGTGTAAATTATAGAGAAACGTCAGAGGCTTGTATAAGAAAATCATATTTCTCTACTAGTAAATTTTCTTCAAAAACGATATTGGCTTACTGGAATGATATCGAGCATAGCATCATAGAAAGCACGGCATTATCAATTGATGAATTTAATTACTGTATGAATTTTACTGATAATCATTGTGAAGTTGTGGATGATTTAATCTTATTTGATACTGGAATTAATTTGCCTTATCTTTTGAATATGGCCACTGAGATTACACCTTTTGAGAATGAAACAAGAAACTATGTTATTACGTCAGGTGAATTAGAAAGCTATCTGTCGAGTACGGAACTGATACGTGTTAAATCACATGATCGAGGTGTATATTTAGAGTCAGCACTGCCAAGAGATCATTTTTATTTATATCTAAATAAAATCATTAGTACTGGTGAAATTGGCCTGTTAACTAATAAATTGGATATTTACATTGAAGCAGAATATTTATCGAGGTTCTCATTGGAAATCACAATTATTGGATTAGATCAAAAGGGGAATAAAACGTGTACCTATGTTAAACCAATAAATAAGAAGGTAAGTGTTGAAATAGCAACTAACACTCATAGTATTAAGTTGGGTTTACGTATTTCCGGACAAGGAACATGTATAATTAAAAAGATAATCATGGGGGAAATACATCATGAGCAAAAATGTGTTGTCAGTAAATCAGATACTTTGCTATTGACGGATCATTATCCGAGCTATCAAGATCTTTACCGGTATGCTTTTATTCACAGTAGAATGAGAGCATACAAGGAAAATGGAAAACTTGTAGATATGTTTAAACTCAATGAGAGATTGAATAGCGGTTTTTCCGAATTTGAATCCATTGATATAAAGTGTGGTGATCATGAAGATCTTGTACAAACATTGAACTTTGGGAATTATAATACATTACTGATACATTTTCTCACAAAAAAAATGTGGGATACTTTAAAGCCATTCAGAAAGAATAAAAAGATTATTGTTTGGGTACACGGTGCAGAAATTCAGCCTTGGTGGCGGCGACAATTTAACTATAGTAATAAAAGTGAGTTAGAAGCAGCAAAAGCAGTGTCAGTAGAGAGACTTGATTTCTGGAAGAATATATTTACTAATACAATCAATGAAGATGTTAATTTCCATTTTGTTTTTGTTTCTGACTATTTTGCAAATGAGGTATTTCAAGATTTGGGAATGAAATTGCCAAGTGAGAAATATAGTGTTATACATAATTATATAAATTCTGATTTATTTAATTATAGCGCCAAATCAATTGAAAAAAGAAAAAAAATCATATCAATAAGGCCATTTACTAGCGCTAAATACGCAAATGATCTTACAGTTAAAGCTATTCAAGAATTATCAAAAGAAGCATTTTTTAATGATATAGAATTTAGAATAATTGGGCGTGGGGAATTATTTAATAAGACAGTTAAACCGTTAATGAAGTACAGAAATGTTCAATTAGATGAATCTTTTATACGTCAATCAGATATGCCATTATTATTTGAAGAATATGGAGTTTTTTTAAATCCTACAAGATGGGATTCTCAAGGAGTTTCTAGGGATGAAGCTATGGCTTCAGGCTTAGTTCCTTTGACAAATGCTGTTTCAGCGATTCCAGAATTTGTTGATGATAGCTGTGGAATACTAGTTGATGGAGAAGACTATAAAGGCCTAGCTGAAGGGATTAAAAAACTGTACGAAAATCCCAACTTGTTTTTAGAATTATCATCGAATGCTGCTAGTAGAGTGCGCAGACAAAGCGGTAAACAAGAAACTATAACTAAGGAGATTCAACTTATAGATGGTCACAAATATAAGTAAATAGTTCAATACTTCTCGTTTAGATATTGGACAATAAAGGATTACTTCTTTTATTGTCTGATAAACTAAAATCGATTTGGAGAGATCACTAAAATGAAGTCATTTTTTTGTATAGGAATAAAGAGCGTAATTCTACTAATCTTACCAACCTTGTTTATAGCATCTTGTGATGATATCAATAATAATATTTCTAAAGTTACGTTTAGTGAGCAATTGACAAAAAATTCAAACGACGAAATAATTAATGCGTTTTTTTTTGAACCTTTATATTTAGAAAAACGATTAGATGCAGACGATGTAGTTGAATATGCAGAAATGTTAATAAATAATCAACTCATTGTGAATGAAAAGATAAAAAATGAGGTGAGATATGATATTTCAACTATTGATTGGAATATGACAGTGACGCAATCACCTAATACTTACTCATTGTATCTTCATACTCTCAGGCCAGTGTATTATCTGGTAAAAGCGTACGAGATTACAAATAACGATAAATATCTGCAAACGGCCAACTTAATGGTGGAATCATGGGTTGATTATGACCAGACAACTACTAATAAAAATCGTTATACATGGTATGATCATTCTGTATCGGAACGAACGGAAAATATCTTATATTTTGCAGTAGTATTAAGACAAACTAATCCACAAAACACGAATTTAGATGATCTGATTGAAAAACATGCTGAATGGTTAAAGAATGACAAGAACTATGTTAGCAAACATAATCATGGTATATTCGAAGATGGAGCATTAATTAAAGCTGGTTACTACCTTAATAATAAAGAGTATATTAATCATGCAATTGATAGGATAGACTCACAATTAAAGTATGCTTTTCCAAATAAGTATGTTCATATTGAAAATTCATTTGGATATCATATGGGGATAATGTCGTATCTTTCAAATATGATAAGTTTTTTAAAAAATGTCCAAGACGATTATGTAACTGAAGCAACAAACTATTTAAATGGTGCAATAGAATTTCTAATATATGCACATAAACCAAATTTAACAGTTCCATTAACTGGTGATACATTAGGTTTATTAAAGAACGAGGGCAAGATTAAGAACAATTATGGTAACAAGAATTTAGAATATGTACAAACTCAAGGGAAAAGTGGAGAAATGCCAAAGGATTTAACTAAGATTTTTCTAAGAGATGGGTATGTCATTTTTAGAGAGCATTGGAATAACGTGAACTTTGATCAATCTACATGGCTCATGTTTAAATCGGGTTTCCAATCGAGTACACATAAACATCCAGACGATTTGTCATTATCCTTATATTCTAAAGGTCATGATATATTTATTGATCCAGGAATGTATAATTATATGGTAGGGAATAATATTCATGATTTTATGAACAACGCAACTGCTCATAATATAGTTAACGTAGCAAACCATTCGTATACAATAAGTATGTTTAATTCTCGAAAGACAGGCATTCACAGTTTCAGTAGATTACCAGGTTATCAGAGGGTTACAGGATATAATAATATATATCCTAATGTATCCATTGATAGAAGTATAGCTTATATCAATGGAAATCACTTCATAATAATAGATGATATACAATCAAATAATATTAACACATATACCCAAACATTTCATTTATCTAATGAAGTAGAAATTCAGCAATTGAACAAAGCAGATACAGTATTATCATTGATTAATAATGAATATTCTGTATTAATCCAGCAACTGGTGGAGGTTGACAATGTTTATAGTTACCATGGATTTGATGATCCTGATCGAATAAGTCTAGTATCAGCTGGTCTTAATTCTGTGATTGAAAGCACAACAATACAGTTTAGCAAGAGTGGTTCCTCAGAAAAGTTTATTACCTCTGTTAGAATTATTAAAAATGATGATTTAGGTCATTTCATAAATAATAAACCGATACTAACAAATCAAGGTATACACTTTGATAAGTTTGAGATAAGTGTGGATAGCAGAGAGAGAGTACCAGAACCAGAGATTGATGTGAAGATAGATGGAAATATAGTTACTTTGAGGAATAACGCAGGATCAAAATCTGAAGAGCTTGCGTATAGTTTTTACTTGTTAAATAAGGATACCGGTAAGAAAGAACTTGCATCTACATCATACTCAAATATTAACGAAATTACATTTGAACTCGACAAAGAAAAATCATACGCAGTTATTTCTTATACAAGAAATAATGCTATGGAAACAAAAAGAAAACTTGTTGGTTTTCTGAAATATATAGAGACTACTTTTATCTTTGAAAAAGTAGCGCCACAAGAACCTGAAATACTTAATAAGACGGTAGCAGTAACTGTGGAGAATAAATATAAATTTACAGTTGAGCTTGGCAACATGAATCAGTATTCATCAAAATGGTATATTTACCGAAATGGAGCTAGTTATGATTTCATTTCCAATAATTCAAATTCTATTGAATACACGTTTACTGAGCCTGGTACATATACTTGTATTTACCGAATTAATGATATATATTTCGGCGAGGTTGAATACGGTAACTTTGATCAAATAACTATAAAATAATGTAGGGGATACGATGAATAATATAATGATTCTTGGGAGCTGTGTTTCTAGAGATATATTTCGAGTATCACAAGTCAAAGTTAATGTTAACTATTTTGCGAGAAGCTCGTTTATCAGCTTGATGTCAGAACCTATTTTAATTGATGAAAGCATGTTGGAGTTAGAGTCGAAATTCCAAAAGAACATGATTTTAGCAGACTTCAATAATAGTTTTTTTGATAATGTAATAGTCAACAGTTTTGATTACTTAATTATTGATCTGATTGATGAACGTTTTGATCTATATTGTATTGATAACAGTTATATTACTCGATCTGTTGAACTGATTAATTCTAAAATAATAGATTATTATTTTTCTAAAGCAGATCATATAAAATGAAGGATGGAGTCTACTCACAAGTTGTGGGAAAATTGCTGTCACGAATTTCTTGATAAATTATTGAGTATAGTTCCAGAAAATAAAATAATATTGCATGAGGCATATTGGTCTGAAAATTATTGGGATGAAGATGTGCTTGAACGGTTTCCAGACAGTAAAATAAATGAAATAGCATATATGAATCAGATGTTAAAAAGATACTATAATATCTTTAAAAGTAGAGTTTCCAATGTGAGAATAATTCATGCTGAAACTTGCAGTGATGCAAAACATGTGTGGGGACTTAGTCCATATCACTTTAATGATGATTATTATCATAATATATATGAACAATTAGAAGCCTTAGATCAATAGGAAAAGGAGGCCCCCATGAAAGGAATCATCCTTGCAGGAGGGACGGGTTCACGCTTATACCCGCTCACGAAGGTGACGAATAAACATCTGCTGCCGGTGGGGCGGTATCCCATGATCTTCCATGCTATTGCCAAGCTGGAGGAAGCCGGTATACGGGACATCCTCATTGTGACGGGCAAGGAGCATATGGGCGATGTGGTCAGCCTTCTCGGCAGCGGTACGGACTTCGGTCTCTCCTTCACCTACAAGGTACAGGATGATGCCGGAGGAATCGCGCAAGCGCTGGGGCTGGCCGAACACTTTGTCCAAGATGACCGCATGGTCGTTATTCTCGGAGACAATGTGTTTCAAGATTCAATTGCGCCATTTGTTCACAATTATTCTCAGCAAGAGTGTGGCGCGAAGATCCTTATTCAGAAGGTACCCGATCCCCATCGGTTCGGCGTACCCGAGCTGTCTGAGAATCGGATATTGTCAATTGAGGAAAAGCCAAGTTCACCTAAAAGCAGCTATGCTGTAACTGGCGTGTATATGTACGATCACAAGGTATTCGATATTATTCGAAGTCTTCAGCCTTCGGCAAGAGGCGAACTGGAGATTACGGATGTGAACAATGCGTATATTGCAAGAGGCGAGTTGTCATATGATGTGTTGACACAGTGGTGGAGTGATGCAGGAACCCACGCTTCCTACAGCAAAGCCAATGAGCTCGCGAAGGATATTGTCTACAGTGCCAAATTTGGTACGATGAAATTGTAGGATGGCGGTGAGTGAATGAAGCTGCAGGAGACAAGCTTACCAGGAGTAATGCTCATTGAACCTAAAGTCTACTCCGATCATCGCGGTTTCTTTATGGAAAGCTATAACTTCGAGCAGTTCGCCGAACATGGGGTGAACACAAGCTTCATGCAAGATAATCATTCTCTGTCTAAGGACGTCCATGTGCTTAGAGGGCTTCATTATCAGTTGCATCCCAAGGCGCAGTGCAAGCTTGTGAGGGTAACTGCCGGGGAAATCATGGATGTCGTATTGGATATGCGAAGAGGCTCGCCAACCTACGGGCAATGGGCGAGCTTCGTGCTGTCGGCGGATAATAAGCTGCAATTATATGTTCCAGCAGGCTTCGCGCATGGCTTCTGCACACTAGTGCCGAATACGCAGGTACAATATAAGGTGGATGCGCCTTATTCTCCCCAGCATGATCGTGGAATTCGTTGGGATGATCCTGCGCTCAGTATTCCATGGCCGACTAGTTCGCCCATCTTGTCAGAGAAGGATAAGCATCATCCGACCTTGGCAGAAGCGGAATTGAACTTTGATTACGGAGAGGGAGAGTGACAGTGAGGCTATTAATAACTGGCGGTGCCGGGTTTATAGGTAGCAATTTCATACACTACATGCTGAAGCATTATCCTTCCTATCTATTGATCAATGTCGATGCGCTTACGTACGCCGGCAATCCCGATAACTTAAGCGCGATTGAACAGAGCAAGCGGTACACGTTCGTGCATGCGGATATTAACGATCGCTTGAAGCTGGAGCCCCTCTTTCGAGAGGGGCTCGATGCAGTAATTAACTTTGCGGCGGAATCGCACGTGGATCGGAGTATTAAGGAGCCGGATATATTCGTGAAGAGCAACGTGCTCGGCACGCAGACGCTGCTTGACTTGTCCAAGCAATATAGCGTCAGCAAGTTCGTCCAAGTCTCGACTGACGAAGTGTATGGCACTCTTGGAGATACGGGCTTGTTCACGGAGGACACGCCGCTTGCGCCCAATAGTCCTTATTCCGCAAGTAAGGCGGGAGCAGATCTGTTGGTGCGTTCGTATCATGAAACGTTCGGGCTGAATGTGAACATTACACGCTGCTCCAACAATTACGGTCCCTATCAATTTCCGGAGAAGCTGATCCCACTCATGATTCATCGAGCGCTGAAGAATCTGTCGCTGCCTGTATATGGTAATGGACTTCACGTACGTGATTGGCTCTATGTGGAGGATCATTGCAGCGCGATTGATTTGGTTTTGCATAAAGGCGTAAGCGGTGAAGTGTATAATATTGGCGGCCGCAATGAACGGAATAATTTGCAGGTGGTGCGGACTATACTGGAGACGCTGGGCAAGCCGGAATCGCTCATCGCTTTCGTAGAAGATCGGCTGGGACATGACCGCCGTTATGCTATTGATGCGGACAAGATTCGCAGGGAGCTTGGCTGGGAGCCGAGGCACAATTATGAGAGCGGAATAAAGGCAACGATTGACTGGTATATTCGGAATGAGCAATGGACGAACGATTGCCTGACTGGCGCATATCAGACGAAGCAGTAGCAGACGACACGCTGTTACACTTCAAGCATACAAGACATGTGCAGAAGGGAGGCCTGCAAACTTGAAAAAGTCAACCTATAAAATCGCCATAACAGGAGCCGGAGGAATGCTGGGAAAGGAACTGGTACTGCTTGCGAGCCCTGGCGTGACGATGATTCCGCTCACTCGGCAAGAGCTGGATATTACGGATGCGCAACAGTGCATGAGCGTGTTCCAGCAGTTGCAGCCCGATGCCATTATCCATTGCGCAGCTTATACAGCCGTGGATCAAGCCGAAGCTGATGAAGCGGAAGCATATCGCATTAACGCCGAAGGTACGCGGAATGTGGCGGAGGCAGCGCGACAAGCAGGGGCCAAGCTTATATACATCAGCACGGATTACGTCTTCGACGGAACGGCTTCAACCCCCTACTCGGCTTATTCCTCGACTCATCCCAGGTCGGTTTACGGCAAGTCCAAGCTTGCGGGAGAGCGTGCGGTTCAAGCAACGTTGCCGCAGCATTTTATTGTACGAACGTCTTGGGTGTTCGGCAAGCATGGGAATAACTTTGTAACTACGATGCTGAAGCTGGCGGAGAAGCGGGATGTCTTGAAGGTCGTGAACGATCAGATTGGTAGTCCGACCTATACGCACGATTTAGCTCGCTTTCTTGTCGAATTGGCTCGCAGCGAAGCTTATGGCGTCTACCAGGCAACGAATGAGGGCAACTGCTCATGGTACGTGTTTGCGAAGGCTATATTCGAATTGTGTCCCGATGCGCCGAAGGTGGAGCTGCTGCCATGCACGACGGAGGAATTTCCGCGGCCAGCGCCCAGACCAGCCTATTCGGTACTGGATGGGCATGAATTGGCAGAGCGGGGATTTCAGCCTCTTCGTCCTTGGAGAGAGGCGCTGCAGCACTATTTTACGGAAGGATAAGTGAGGGGTGTCCATGTCTGCTCCAACAGTTAGTGTATGCATCGTTACTTATAATAGCGCGAATGATATCGGAGCGTGCCTCGAGGCGGTCTCCCGGCAGAGCATCCCGGTATCTATCGTCATCGTCGATAACGCTTCCGTCGATCATACGCTAGAGGCGATAAGCGAGAATAGAACCGATATGCCTATCAAGCTCATACAAAATGAAGTGAACAATGGATTCGCAGGGGGGCAAAACCAAGCAATCGGGGCGACGAATAGCGACTATGCGCTTGTCCTGAATCCCGATGTACGCCTGGAGCCGAACTATGTGGAGAAGCTGGTCGATTGGATGGAACAGCATCCGGAGACCGGCAGCGCGACTGGTCAGCTCGTACGGGCTGATCGTCCGGATCTGATTGACAGCACTGGCCTTGCTATAGGGCTATCTCGCAACGCGAAAGATCGGGGGGCGGGAGAAGCAGCAATCAATTGGAATGATGACGCAGAGGTTTTCGGCGTATCTGGAGCGGCGTCCCTCTATTCGCGTCGTATGATTGAAGCGATCTCTCTCGATGGTGAATTTTTTGACGAGCAATTCTTTGCTTACAAAGAGGATGTGGATGTCGCTTGGCGGGCACAGCGGCTGGGGTGGAAGTCGTATTATATCCCTGCGGCCAAGGCACTACATGCTCGTGGCTGGAAGAAGGGCGGCAGAAGCTCGATTCCACTATTCATCAGACAGCACTCCTATATGAATCGCTTCTATACGCTGCTGAAGAACGAGTCTATCGGCTGGCATCTGCTGCTTGTCGTTCCTGTCGTTCTGGCACTGGAAGGAGTGAAGCTGGGCTACATTTTGCTTCGAGAGCCCGCGCTCCTGAAGTGTGTGCCTACATTCATGAAGACAATACCGAGTATGCTACGTAAGCGAAGAATGATCAATCGGCTATCGCGACAGCTTTCCTAATAGATTGGTTTTCTTCCAATCTCTCATTTGGTACAATGATGGTAGTTGTAGAGTTATCGAACTATGATAGAATGCGGGTGGGTACAGCTTATGCTGCGACAAAATCAGCGCTTTTTGACACAATTATATATGCTGGCTGATCTGCTATGTACGCTTCTCGTTTTTCTGACGGCGTACTGGATCAAGTTTGAAAGCGACTGGCTGACGCATGTGAAGTCGATCCCTTTCTCGACCTACCTGGTTTGGGGGACGGTGTATTCCTTCTCCGCTGTGCTGGTCGGTTTTTATGTGCAGTTTTATTCGCCGAAGCGTCGCAAAAATTTTTCCTATGACGTGCTGAAGATTATTCAGATTCAAACAGTCAGCTTTCTTGGCTTGCTAAGCTTGCTCTATTTCACGAACGAGTCGGACGTGTCCAGACAATTCCTGCTTATCTTCTTCTGCATGAACATCGTCGCTGTCTCCGCTTATCGCTATGGCGTGAAGCTGATTCTGTCGCACTTCCGGCGGAAGGGCTTCAACAAGCGGTTCGTGCTGATTATAGGAGCAGGCTCGCTAGGTCGCGGCTTCTATCAGAATCTGCAGCAGCACCCTGATCTGGGCTATGAAGTGGCGGGCTTTCTTGACGATTATCAGCGCGAGCATGCTCCGGATTACAGTCATATGAAGCCGATCATCGGCACGATTGACGATCTGCAGATGATGCTGGACAAGGGACCCATCGATGAAGTCATTATGGCGCTGCCTTTGGACGCGCACGGGAAGTACGCGCAGATTATCGATATTTGCGAGCGGTCAGGCGTAAAGACACTTATCATTCCGGATTACTTCGATCTGCTTCCCGCCAGGCCATACTTCGACAATTTCGCAGGCATTCCGCTTATTAACGTGCGTGACGTACCGCTAGATGAACTAGGCAACAGACTATTGAAGCGTTCATTTGATCTGCTATTCTCTCTACTTGCTATTATTCTTACGTCGCCCGTGATGCTATTCATTGTGCTAGGTATCAAGCTCACTTCTCCTGGTCCTGTCTTGTTCAAGCAGGAACGGATGGGGCTTGACCGCAAGTCGTTCTATATGTACAAATTTCGCTCCATGCACGTCTCGGCCTCGCGGGTGTCCGATACGCAGTGGACGGTGGAGAACGATCCCAGACGTACCGTCTTCGGTTCGTTCCTCAGACGAACGAGTCTGGATGAGCTTCCACAGTTTTTCAATGTGCTGTTCGGTCAGATGAGCGTCGTGGGGCCAAGGCCGGAGAGACCTTATTTCGTTCATCAATTTAAAGAAGACATCCCGAAGTACATGATCAAGCATCAGATTCGTCCCGGCATTACAGGCTGGGCGCAAGCGAACGGGCTTCGCGGGGATACATCCATTAAAGAACGGATTATGCACGATATTTTCTACATAGAGAACTGGACGTTCATCTTCGACTTGAAAATTATTGTGAAGACTATCGTGAAGGGCCTGATGAACAAAAATGCTTATTAATTCTGTATCGCCATCAGGTACCGTATCCATCATAATCCCTACGTTGAATGCAGGCGATGAGCTGACAGAGCTGTTGGAGAGGCTTTGGCGGGGGACGGTAAGACCGAAGGAAATTATCGTCATCGATTCCGAGTCGGAGGACGGCACGCCGATAAGAGCGAAGAAGGCAGGCGCTCAGGTGTTGACGATCAAGCGTACGGAGTTCGATCATGGAGGAGCGCGCAACCGGGCGGCAGCGTGCGCAACCGGCGACATTCTCATGTTCATGACGCAGGATGCGATGCCCCATGATGACGAACTGATCGGACGGCTCATTCAGCCCTTGCTGGCCACCTCCCCGGATGAGCTGCCGCCCCCTGGCCGTACCGTTATGAGTTATGCCAGGCAGCTTCCCAGAGACGATGCCCATCTTCTGGAGCGGCTGGCACGTGAGCATAACTACCCGTCTCAATCATCGGTGAAGTCATTGGATCAGCTTGATGAATATGGACTTCGCACCTTTTTTTGTTCGAATGTGTGCTCAGCCATACGACGTGATATCTTTCAGATGATGGGTGGCTTTCAGGAGCCGGTACTCTTCAATGAAGATATGTTCATGGCGGCCAGATGCATACTTACCGGCTATGCCATCGCTTATTGCGGCGATGCGAATGTGGTCCATTCGCACAATTATTCCGTGAGACAGCAGTTCAACCGCTACTTTGATAACGGCGCGTCGATGCGGCTGAATGCATGGATTACGTCGTACAGCTCTGTTGGCGGTGCAGGATCCTCTCTGGTGCGCTATCAGTTGAAGGGGCTTTCGGAGAGCGGCAAGCTCTATGCTCTGCCAAGGTTAATCGCGGAATCGGCAGCGAAGCTGATCGGCTACAAGCTGGGCTTGCATCATCGTAAGCTACCAAGATTCCTTACTCGGCGTATCAGCATGCACAAGTTGATCTGGCATCATATCGAGGAACGATCCGATGTGAAGGCAGACAGCGCCATGTAATCAATAACGTTATATAACGATTACAGCACACCTTTAATTGAGGTGTGTTTTTCGTTATTCCATTCGGGAATAGGCACTACCCCATCCGCTTAAACTAAGCTGTGGTTAATGGCGGTAAAGCGAAGAGGTGAGGTGTTGGCATGATGGCTGCCTGGCTTACGCTATTGTTCTCGGCTTATATATTGCAGATTGTCGTCATCCTGCTGCTGGAATACCGCAGGCAGGCTCATATGACCGCATGGCTGTTCATTGTGCTTCTATGCCCCTTTGTCGGCTTTGCCGCATACATGCTGTTGGGCAGCCCATATGTCAAGAAGAGAGCGCGCGACAGGTGGCAACTGGAGTGCTGTGAGCACTTAGGAGAGGGTCGTCAGACCCAAGACTCTGGCGACAAAATAGCAATATCCTGTGAGGAGGAAGCCTATCGACAACGTCTGCTTCATGTGTTGGAGAAGCTGTCGCCATTCCCGTTGCGAGTCGGCAACAGAGGCAGGGTATTGACTGATGGCGAAGCAACGTTCGATGCGATCGAGACGGCAATGAAGCGAGCTGAGCATCATATCCATCTGGATTATTACACGATTCGTCATGACAGTGTGGGCAAGCGATTCTTACAGACGTTGACCGACAAGGCGCGTGAAGGCGTGAAGGTGCGCGTGCTTTATGACGGTATTGGCAGCATGCATCTGGAACAGTCATTTATAGAGGAGCTGCAGCGTGCCGGAGCCAGCACAAGCTGCTTTTCACCTGCAAAAGGCTTGCTTCGTGGCAGGCTTAATTATCGCAACCACCGCAAAATTGTTGTCGTGGACGGCGTAACGGGCTTCCTAGGCGGCATTAACATCGGGGACGAATATATCGGCCTGGACCCGAAGCTTGGCTTCTGGCGGGATACGCATCTGCAACTGACAGGAGAAGCCGTCTATGACTTGCAGCGTCTGTTCATGAGCGATTGGCGCATGGCCACCGGGGAATCATGGCAGGACCTCGCATCGTATTGGCCAGATCAATCGCGTCCGGACAAGGCAGGCGGAGAGGTTATCATCGTGCCTGGCACACCGGGGATGGAAGATCAGAAAATTGTGGAAGTGCTCGTTGCCGCTATATCAGCCGCAACTACGAGAATTTACGCGGCAACACCGTACTTCATCCCGGACCCTGCCATTGCCGCAGCGCTTCGCATCGCAGCGCGAACTGGCGTCGATGTGCGTCTCATCATTCCCGGCAGAAGCGATTCCAGGCTCGTCCTGCTGGCTACGTTGTCCCATATTACAGATATGCTGGAAGCGGGCGTGAAGGTGTATCGCTATGGCAAAGGCTTCATTCATAGCAAGGTCATGATTGTCGATGAGATGTTGGCTTCTGTTGGAACGGCTAATCTGGATATGCGAAGCTTTTACAGCAATTATGAGCTGCTGGCCTTGCTGTTCGACAAAGCGCTCATTTCTCGACTGGAGAACGATTTCATGCAGGATCTGCAAAATTCCGCAAAGGTGGATGCCGATGCTTTCTCTGCACGTTCCAGGAAGCAGAAGCTCGCGGAAGCCGTTATGCACATCGTGTCCCCTCTGCTGTAACGGATGCATGAATCCAGCGGACTGAGGGCATATTGTGGTCAAGGCAATACAATCGATATTAGCCAGGAGGGATACCATGAGAGAGCAGGAAGCCATGTCCGCTGACCCTAAGAAGGAAGCGAAGGAGCCTTATGTAGAAGGGCGCGACGATTATTTTATGGATGTGGACCGTATGATCAATGAAGGGCTGGGCGGCGGCAATGTCACGATGCATAACGGTCTCATTGAAGAGACGACGACGGATACGATGGATGATGAATAGAAGGGAGCGGTAATATGGATGTGCAGCGTGCGAAAGAGATCTATCAGTTCGAAGGAACGATTCCCGTTCATCTGGAGGGCGACTCCGTCTGGATTGAAAATGTGGATGAAGCAAACGGCATGGCGACAGTGACAGTGGGCAACAATCCCGTCAATACAAAAACCGTTTCGGTTGAGCATTTGAAGGAAGCAAAGGAATAGGTTGCGGAAAATCCGGGCTGCACAGTGATGAAATGGGCTGATGCCTCCCGGATTTTTCATGCTTGATTATGCTGCATGCCTCGCCATTTACGCGCCATATGCATCCCGGAACGCTTTACATAATCGGGCCGGTTCGATGTCCCACAGCTCGGCGATTTCCGGAGCAACATGCTCCTCCCACCAATCCGCCTGCTTTTTCCGGTTGTTTTGTTGCTCTACAATCCAGGCCATATTGGCCAGCACTTTTTTGAAATAGAGCTCTGCTGCCGCTTCCATCTTGTTTCTGGGTACCCAGTGATTCAGACGCTTGGCCGTCCGGTACAGTTCGTTTTGGCATGCTCTGCGCACTTTGCGCGCAGTAGGCAACTGCTGCTGATGTTTTTGTCCATTTGAATTCATGGCTTAGTCGCCCCTCCCTATTTCTCATCCATATGCATAGAGGTCTGGAATGGTCACATTGTTGGAGGCGACGATGACGGCCAACGACAATTGTGGAAGAGGCTGCTCATGATATGGTAGAATAGCAGGGGGGAAAAGGCTGGTATTATGGTAGCGGAGGTAAGGAATGGAGAATTGGATTACCGATATTATGGAGCAGTACGGGTATTTTGGCATTTTGCTTATGATTGCGCTGGAAAATCTTTTTCCGCCGATTCCTTCGGAAGTCATTCTGACATTCGGGGGCTTCATGACGATCAACACGTCGCTAACGCCGTTCGGTGTCATCATCGTGGCGACGGTGGGCTCGCTTGTCGGCGCCATCATCTTGTATTTCATCGGTCGCTGGCTAGATGTGGAGCGTCTGGAGCGGATTATCGACCGTTGGGGCGGTATTCTGCGGGTGAAGAAGGAGGACATTCGAAGGGCGGATGCCTGGTTCGACAAGTATGGCTATTGGGCGGTATTCCTGTGCAGAATGGTTCCGCTAATCCGAAGTCTGATCTCGCTTCCCGCCGGCATGTCCGGCATGCGTCTGGCTCCGTTCCTGTTCTTCACAACGATCGGAACGCTCATATGGAATACGATTCTGGTCATGTTGGGTACCATGGTAGGAGATAACTGGAATGATATTGTGGCGTTCATGGATGTATATTCCAATATTGTATACGGTATTATTGCCCTTGTCGCTATCGTCGTTATCTATATGTATATTCGCAGGGCCAGGAAATTCTAGTATAATGAATCACATACATAGTAATGGAAAGAGGGATATCGATGAGCAAAAGCATTGCTGACAAGCTTGGCAAAGGGATAAGCCCGCAGCAATTTCTCGATGGCATGACGAAAAACAAAGAGCAATTCGTAGATTGGATGGAGCAATTCAACTGGCCTAGCTCAGATGATCGGGAATTCTTCGAGTCGCTCAACAATCGGGACGACCTTCGCTGCCTCATACTGATGGCGGAGTGGTGTGGCGACGTGGTGCGCAATGTGCCGGCCGTATTCGGAGCGCTGGAGGTATCCGGTATCCCTACGGAGGTGCTTATTATGGAAGATCATCTGGATACGATGGATCAGTTCCTAACTATGGGCGGCCGCGGCATTCCGATCGTCATATTCGCGGATACCGGCGGCGCGGTGCTGGGTCAATGGGGGCCGCGTCCGAAGCATGTGCAAGAAGCCATGATTGCGTTCAAGACGGCGAATCCCGATCGAGAGGCGGCTGACTATCAGGAGAAGCTGGCGGAGACACGACAGGAGATCATGCGTCGTTATGGCGATGGCCCCGGCTATCAAGCGGATGTCGTGCAGGAGCTGCGCGAGCTGCTGGAGAGCTTCTGAGCGATGATGATGGAAGCGACATTCAACATAGAAGCCTACTCCTTGGGACCGCTGCAGACGAACTGCTATCTGCTTACCGTGACAGACGGGGAGCAGGAGCGAGGCATTATTATTGATCCCGGCATGTATGCCGGAAGACTGGCGGAACGGCTGAAGAGCGTCAAGCTGGAGGCGATCTTGCTGACGCACGCCCACTTCGATCATATGGGCGGAGTCGACGATGTTCGCAAGCTGTCCGACGCGCCTGTCTATATTCACGATCTGGAAGCGGACTGGCTTACCGATCCACGTAAGAACGGGTCTATGCGCTGGCAGGATGTGACGCCTCCGCTATCGACAGATGCTGCGGAATATGCGCTTGACGAGGGACAGACCTTGGACTTCATCGGTCATTCGTTCCAGGTCATGCATACGCCGGGGCATTCTCCCGGCAGTGTAAGCTTTCTGTGCGGGCAGCATCTCTTCTCCGGCGATGTGCTGTTCAGGCAGTCGGTCGGCCGGACGGATCTTCCGGGAGGCAAGGAGCGCGATCTCTACGATTCCATTAATCTGAAGCTGTACAAGCTTCCTGCCGACACGATTGTCTATCCCGGCCATGGGGGGCGGACGACGATCGGCTACGAGATGGCGAATAATCCCTATACGGCATAACTGGAAGCATTCCCGACCAAGCAGGAAGGGAATGCTTCTCTAATCTTCACTGACTATTCTAAAAGAGGACGGTGTAATTCCATTGACGCATACGATAGAGCAGGAGACGAACGGTAAGGTGCAGTTGTCTGATGAAGAGAGAGCGGCTGAGCTTGCCAGAATCATGAGCGGCATAGCCGCTGAGAGTACGATTCCCATTAGCAAAGTGAAAGCGGCTGTCTCTCTGATGGACGAAGGGAATACCATCCCGTTCATTGCCCGATACCGCAAGGAGATGACGGGAGAGCTGGATGAGAATCAGCTCCGGCTTATTGAGGAGAAGCTGCAATATATGCGCAATCTGGAAGAGCGCAAGCGCGAGGTTATCCGCCTGATCCATGAGCAAGGCAAGTTAACGGACGAACTGCGCACCGGTATAGAACGTTCCGTCAAGCTGCAGGAGGTCGAGGACCTGTATCGTCCGTACCGTCAGAAGCGGAAGACGCGCGCCAGCGTGGCGAAGGAGAAGGGACTTGAGCCGCTCGCTCAGTGGCTGTGGTCGCAGCCTCGCCAAGGCGATCCGTTAGCAGAAGCCGCTGCCTATGTGAATGAAGAGAAAGGGGTGGCTACTGCTGAAGATGCGCTGCAAGGAGCAATGGATATTCTGGCGGAGAACTTCGCCGACGATGCATCGATTCGTTCCTGGGTGCGGAAGTTCACCTTCGATCAGTCTTCGCTTCGTACGGAAGCGAGGAATGCCGATGAAGAATCTGTATATGAGATGTATTACAGCTATCAGGAGTCAGTGCGGAAGCTGCCTCCGCATCGTGTGCTGGCTATTAACCGCGGCGAGCGCGAAGAGGTGCTGCGCGTATCGTTCGATACGCCTGTGGATCGCATCCACGAGCATATAAAGCGCAAGCTGCTCAGGAACGGAACGGCGGCAGAGGTGCGTCAGACGCTGGAGGCGGTCATCGAAGATGCCTACAAGCGTCTAATCGCTCCTTCGATCGAACGTGAGGTGCGAGCGGAGCTGACAGAGAAGGCGGAGGAGCATGCCATTACGATCTTCTCTGAGAATCTTCGCAACCTGCTGCTTCAGCCTCCGGTGCGAGGCAAAGTTGTGCTTGGCGTCGATCCCGCTTATCGTACCGGCTGCAAGCTGGCCGTCGTGGACGATACGGGAAAGCTGATGGAAGTGGCGGTATGTTATCCGACGCCTCCTAACAATCGGGTCGCCGAAGCGGAGAAGCTGGTAGGCGGCTTTATCGACAAGTATAAGGTGGAGCTGATTGTCATTGGCAACGGCACGGCATCGCGTGAGACAGAGCAGTTCATCGCCGGCCTGATCGGCAAGCGGGGTTCCTCCGAATTGCAATATATTATCGTCAATGAAGCGGGGGCGAGTGTATATTCCGCCTCTAAGCTGGCAGCGGAGGAATTCCCGAAGCTGGACGTGGCGGAGCGCAGCGCGGTCTCTATCGCTCGCCGTCTGCAGGACCCGCTGGCCGAGCTCGTCAAGATCGAGCCGAAGGCGATCGGTGTCGGCCAATACCAGCATGACGTCAGCCAGAAGCGGCTGGATGAGAGCCTCGGCGGCGTCGTGGAGTCTGCTGTTAACCATGTCGGGGTCGATGTGAACACGGCGTCTGCATCGCTGCTCGCATACGTCGCAGGGGTCAACGCTACCGTGGCGAAGAATATCGTGAAGTACCGCGAGGAGAACGGCCGCTTCCAGAAGCGGGCACAGCTGCAGAAGGTGCCGCGGCTCGGAGCGAAGTCCTATGAGCAGTGCATCGGCTTCCTGCGCATTCCGGAAGCGGCTAACCCGCTGGATCATACGCCGATTCACCCGGAATCGTACACAGTCGTCGACGAGCTGTTCAAGCAGCTAGGACTGAAGCTGACCGATCTGCGGTCGGACAGTGTGCGGGAGCAGCTGACGGCAATCGAAGTGGAGACAAAGGCAGCCGACCTCGGCGTGGGTGTGCCTACGCTGCGGGACATTATCGACAGCTTGCTGAAGCCGGGACGCGATCCGCGTGAGGAGCTGCCTCCGCCGATATTCCATACCGATGTGTTGAATATTGAGGATCTTACGCCTGGAATGGAGCTGCAGGGCACGGTGCGCAATGTTATTGACTTCGGTGCATTCGTCGACATCGGCATTAAAAATGACGGGCTCGTCCATATCTCCCAGCTCAGCGACCGATACGTCAAGCATCCTATGGACGTCGTGTCCGTCGGCGACAATGTGACGGTATGGGTGCTCAGCGCAGATGTGAAGAAAGGCCGCGTCAGCTTGACGATGAAGAAGTCTCAGGGCTAAATTGTCTATAGTCGGGGCAAGTGTAGCCTTCACCTCGTCCTGTTGAAGAAACTCAGCGCGATATTGTTCATTTCAAAAATTTGTTACTTAATATCATTTAGTTAGTTAATTGACATTCCTCTGAAGGGTGATTATACTGTAAAGGTGAAAGTTACAGTTAGCATGCCAAACAATAATAGCTTCGAGGAGGATTCAAAATTGACAACATTAGTAGATTCGAAACAACAAATAAATGAACAAGAGGCGGCGTTTATCGATGTGCTGGAAGGCCGTCGTTCCGTTCGTAAATATGATAGCAGCTATGTGATTCCGGAAGAGGAGATTCGCGAGCTGTTGGCAACGGCGACGAAGGCGCCGTCTTCATCCAACATGCAGCCTTGGCGTTTTCTTGTCGTGACGGATGCTGAGCTGAAGCAGAAGCTGCTTCCGATCGCGTGGAATCAGCAGCAAGTTGTCGAAGCTTCCGCCATCGTCATTGTGATGGCCGACTTGGAGATGTATGAGAGAGCCGAGGATATTTACAGCTCGGCGGCTGCAGCAGGCTATATGACAGAAGAAATAAAGAACACGATGATTACTAACTCCACAAATCTGTACAAAGGTCTTCCGGTTGAACGTCTGAAGGAAATTGTCGTCTTCGACACAGGATTGGTCGCTATGCAGCTTATGCTTGCAGCCCGTGCCAAAGGCTACGACTCCGTGCCGATGGGCGGCTATGACCGTGACGCTGTGAGAGCCATGTTCAGCATCCCGGATCGCTACTTACCGACATTGATGCTGCCGATCGGTAAAGCTGCCGCTCCGGGACATCCTACGACACGTCTGGCGGTAGAGGACATTACGTTCTTTAACGGAATGTGAGCGGGCATTATCACTCATCTTCGCATGATACGTCAGGGGAACGATTAACTGGAAAAAGTACAGGTAGATTTCGCTTTTTCTGAGTTTTCTAGCCGAAATGGCTAAAACAACTGTAGCTTTTCCAGTTAGATCTGGAAAAACAAGCGAATCTAGCGCAATGAACTGTAGCTTTTCCAGTTACCGGTCACGTTTAGCCCTCTGTTGTCTGCGTTGTTATCATGGTTCATTCAATGGTTCAACTAATATAGACATAAGTCGGGCTCCTTCTTGTATGAAGGAGCCCGACTTTTTTAATGGATTTGAATTTTCGTTATGGAGCTGCTTCAATTCATGCTCACACACATCTTCCACAAGCATCGATACAAGCATTGCTCATGGTATGAACGTTTCACTCTGTTTCTTTGGAGTCTGCTTCGTCCGGTAGAAATACCAGCAATCGTTCAGCAGCTTGATCTGCCGCCGATCCTTCTGCAGGAATGCCCGCATCAGTTGATTGCAAAGCCATTGTGGCATGCGCATCGTCCACCTCCCGCGCCTTAACCTGTTGTTCTATTACCATATGGGCAAGGGAGGGCTTCTGTGCATGTCTGTTGCAAATAACGGTGAATAACTCCATCTCAAACATAGCTTATTGTTCACTTCACGAAGCCGACATTTCTATAATCTTCGCATCAAACTTAAAGCCCTGCCTGCTCCTCTTCCTCCATCTCCTCGTACCATTGCTCCAACTGCGCTTGGAGAGCGCGGATCTCGGTAAGCAAGGAGATAAGAGGGTAGGACTTCTCCTGGATGGAAGCGAAGCTCTGCTCCAGTTCATTCATATAGATTAGTCCGTGGTGGATATTAATGTTCTTGTCATGCAGATCGACGTTGTCGCATTCCGCGATGGCAAAAGGTAAAGCGGGTACACCTTCCGCAGTCAATTTATCGATTTCTTTATGAAGACGCAAGTTCAGCGCACTAAGCTGGTAGGCGTGTGACTGCGGCATCTCCACGAAGCTGACCTCGTTTTGTTGTCTCATAAGTACGTAGCGCATCGTTGCCATAATCGTATAGCTCTCCCCTTTACATGAATTGCTTTCGCATCCTAATTCCTACTTGACAGTGTAGCCTATAGCAGCGTTACAATTCAAGTAGTTTGGGGGAGTATAACAATGGATAATGAACAACTGCAACAATGGGTGGAGCGGGTGTCGATAGCTTGCTTCGGTCGGCCGTTTCTCCATAAGGCAACATTTAATGCACGTCTAAAGGCGACCGGGGGACGTTATTTTACGGGCTCGCATCATATTGAGATCAGTCCGCATCAGTTGCAAGCCTTCGGGGCGGAGGAGACGGAGAAAATCATCAAGCACGAGTTGTGTCATTATCATCTCCATATATTGAACAGAGGATACAGGCATCGCGATCAAGACTTCAAGCAATTGTTGGCGCATGTAGGCGGATCCCGATATTGTCAGACCCTCCCCGAGAGGTCTCAGAGCAAGGTTAGTGCTTATAAATACAAGTTAAAGTGCGAAAGCTGCGGCATGGAGTATTTGCGCAAGCGAAGAATGAATCCTGCACGCTATGCGTGCGGCAAATGCCGTGGGAAATTAATGCTACTTATGCTTGACAATAAGGGGAAGGCGTGATAAATTATTAATTGTTCGCTTTGATTGTTCCCTGATAGCTCAGTTGGTAGAGCACACGGCTGTTAACCGTGTTGTCACAGGTTCGAGTCCTGTTCGGGGAGCCATTCTCTGGAGAAGTACCCAAGTGGCTCAAGGGGACCCTCTGCTAAGGGGTTAGACTGCGTAAGTGGTGCGAGGGTTCGAATCCCTCCTTCTCCGCCACATTATTTCTTTACAAGACATCAGGATTGACGGCAAGACCGTTCAACGGTCTTTTTTATTTCGTTCAAGCTTATTGAGTGGACATAATGCCAGGTGATGGAAGAGAAATAAGACAAAAAAAGATTGCAAAATTGAGGACAGGTTGTTATAATAATTCTTGTCGCTCAAGAGCGAATGATGTGTAAAGGTAACATACGGCCCGTTGGTCAAGGGGTTAAGACACCTCCCTTTCACGGAGGTAACAGGGGTTCGAATCCCCTACGGGTCACCAACCATTCTTAAAGTGAAGCAGCTCTTGTGAGTTCGTTTCAATCATCATGAGAGCCATTAGCTCAGTTGGTAGAGCACCTGACTTTTAATCAGGGTGTCGAAGGTTCGAGTCCTTCATGGCTCACCAGTTTTCTTCTTTCGTGAAGAGAGCCGGAATGAATGAAGGATGGCAATAACCCTTAACGTGCGGTAGTGGTGGAATGGCAGACACGCTATCTTGAGGGGGTAGTGGGCGTATGCCCGTGGAGGTTCGAGTCCTCTCTACCGCATACATGGAAAAGTCCTTGCGAAGCAAGGGCTTTTTTGTTTTGTTCAAAGTTACTAAGCGTGAATTTGGTTACTAGTGCATTAAATAATTATTGAACAGTTGGCGGAAACTACGGAAGAGATTGCGGCTAACAAAGCAGAGATAAACAAGCGGGATATCAAGAATAAGTTATTCAAGAAAAGTGTATTTAAGATATTACCTCTTCGATTCCCTGACTACGATACAATTGTCAGCAACGAGGGCGTTACGTACATCTATC
The DNA here is from genome assembly GCF_042675905.1 of Paenibacillus chungangensis. Classification (NCBI taxonomy): domain Bacteria; kingdom Bacillati; phylum Bacillota; class Bacilli; order Caryophanales; family Paenibacillaceae; genus Paenibacillus; species Paenibacillus chungangensis. Next base: position 56,635 of record NZ_JBHTJZ010000067.1, read on the forward strand.
CACAGTCATTCACGATTGATTGGGATAACTATCAGATTTTTATCGTATACTCCCCTGATTCTGTTTGGACCAAACGCTGGATTGTAGTGTTTGACCTTAATTCTGGAGACTACATTAGTTGTTTCCATGCGGGAGACGCAGGAGGCGAGGGCATTGTCGTTAAGATGGAGGGTGCTGACAGATATCTATATGTTAAATCATCGGGAACGTCACTCGGGAAATATCTAATCAACACGCTACCTTCGAACCTAACTACACTTTCTGCGACATCGATCGCAGAAGTTGGGCTTAATCTTAACTTCAGTTACCGTAATGGTAAGTGGCTAGTTGAGCAGACTGGAGCCCCGCTAGGAGCTACTATAAGGCGAAGTAATTTCACACTTTTCGATGATACCTTTTCCAGGATTGGGACATTAACGATTGATCCCTCCATTGGTGGTCTTTTCGAAGGTGATTACTCTGACTACGTCCCCAAAAGGCAAGGGTTAGCCCTAGCTGATGGTTATATTGTGCAAAAGACAGGAGGCTATTACGAGAAAGGGACAACACCAATCCCGTTGTCATACAATGGCATTATGATACTTAATTCTGATGGTACACTTAGAGACTCGGGATTGATTAACCCGAAGCTTATGCTTAGTGCGATAGAAGACGCGGGGTATCCATGCGATCGAATAGAGTCCGAGGGCGCTCACATTGCCCCGAACGGTGATTTATACTCTATGATTGTCTATCAGGGTCGTATGATGAGTGAATCAACCGCAACAGGCCTTATGATATTTAAGGAAATGGATGATGAGTCAAGCGGATTCGATTTTTCTTCTAGCGGAATCAACTGGCAGTCATATAATCCGGCAGCAATAGAAGCTGGAGTGTTCCCGCGTAGCGGAGACGGAAAGTTATACAATCCACTGACGGGCGATCTACTTGATACGCTGGAAAAGATATGCGATTTCATGAAAGGGACTGATATAAGGACATTCTCATTTTACAGTTCTTCAGTCACGATCAAAGACATCGGTGGTTCAAATATAGCGGCCAGCAAGTTGGTTGTTATTCAAAATGCAAACAACTCTACCTTTTTTATGGATTATTACAGTAACCCAACTTGTAATAAATACATCATTTATGGTAGTAGCGGGTCTAGGACGCAGACTGAAATTTACAGCGCTTCGGCGCCATAAGCAAAAGGATACCTCCGCTTTGAAGGCATCCTTTTGCTTCGTTAATTAAGTTTACTAAAAAGCATGTTCAGAAACATTAACTGTTCAGGGACTGAATTCCTTGAAACCTCTGGGTGAGAATTTACCATCTTGTCTACCATATCGATCACCTTTATTTTATCTTTGTTCAACTTAAGCACTTGCTCATAGTTAAACTTGACGTTCCGAGAACAGATTATATATTTTTCATTATCTGCACAGTTATTTAAACTTTTGTTGATAGAATCTGTTAAATCTTCTTTCCGGAGGTCTTTTAAAAAGTGGTAGTCATTTTTACTGTTATAATGTCCCAAGTGTAATATCGGATCGACCGCAACAACTTTTAAATCTAAAGCACTTCCATGATATATGGACCCGGTACCGCCCTTCGATACTCCGTACAGGACAACATTTTCTTTATCAATTTCCAATTTTGAAATAACCTTCGTTATCGCATTTTGAATGTCCTTTTCGTAGTTTTTATAATTGATAGTGTTAATATAGTGAGATCCATGGGAGCAGTTTAGATCCATAATTCTCATTGTATACACGTTTTTGACTAAGCTTCTTTCGATGCGGGTCTGTCAAGTATTTTGTGTAAACTCTATCAAATAAATCAATGGATGAACGGTTTAACGCGCTCTTCAAAGCGGATGGACAACTGGAGGAGGATTTGTCCCCA
>NZ_JBHTJZ010000068.1:0-61615 GCF_042675905.1 Paenibacillus chungangensis
CATCAGGTCCGCTCGACTTGCATGTATTAGGCACGCCGCCAGCGTTCGTCCTGAGCCAGGATCAAACTCTCCATAAAAGAAGTTCGTTTGACTTGCTCATTACTTTAGCTAGCAAGAACTTGCTAGATTTGACGTAATCCATTTGTTCAGTTTTCAAGGAACTTACCGTCACGTTCTCGCCGTGACAAGTATTCATATTATCAGGTCGTCCTCATCATGTCAAGCGTTATTTCAACTTAATTGTTAAGTTCAGTTCCGCTCAACACTCTGTCTCAGAAGCGACAAGAAATAATGTACCACATGCAATATCAATTTACAACTTGTATTATTTGGAATCTAACAATCCCCTGCTCCTTATGATAAGGACAGGGGTCTGTTAGCCTTGCCATTCTCCTACTCCACAACGTTTCTCTCACTTTTCCAGATAAGCAAGCGATCAATCGGATAGGCGGACGAGATTACGATTGTCTGAGTAGCAGACTCTGCATGAATGTAAAGCATTCCTTCCACATTCACAATTTTCTCGGACATCGGAGAAATAATTTGCTGCTTTAGTTGCGTTTGCATTCCACTATCATTCTCCAATGGAGGAAACATTTTTTTAGCTATAGTTCCGGCAAGCATTCGCTCAAGTTTGTTTTAATGGCAGATGAACGGCGCGTTCACGACCTTTACCGCTTCGGAACACTTCCAATGAGCACGCATCAGAGTCGTGATTCAATCCTTGTCTTCGCAATTGTTGGAGAACGAGAAAATAAGTCTCGTCCATCTCGGCCCGACCAACTTCACCGGCATGATTGTACACTGCGTATTCGCGCGGGGGCAAAGCAATTTCCACCATGCCATGAGGAATCCTCCTGGGACGACTGGTCACTTCCACTCCGGCCACATAGCGGTAAATGCTGCTTCTGCCGAACGTAACGCCAATCCTATTTGTTCTATTTGCAACGTTCGCGATCTCGTCTATTCGGTCGTTGAATGTCTTTCATATACCTCGAATATGGACCTGAGCCATATAGAGCGCAGTGAACGGCGCTTTGAATTCCATCCCAACGACATATGTAGTAGGCTTAATCACTTTTGTCACTTGCTTCGCAGCGATCTTCGTTAGTAAATTATATCCGCCTCGCTTGCCCGTCTCCGAGTACAGAGGCACTCCCATACCGCTCAATTCCTGCAAGTAGCGAAGCATCGTGCGATAGGATACTTGAAATTCTTCGGCCAGCTCAGCTACTGTGAAGTTCTTTTTTCATATACACGCTGCATGACTTCATGCATACGGGATGTTTTAGTCAACTTTTTTCACCTGCCGCCGATTATTCTGACAGTAACTGTCACATTATCATTGTAAAATAAAAGGAGCATGTATACAAAAACCATCTGTCGGGAGGAAATGAACTGATGCAAAAAAATGAAGCTATGCTTGTCACGAAACAAGGTTTTCAGGCTGTCGGGCTAGTATGGTCGGGAACCTTAGCCGATGCTGAAGCAGGAGGGATACGGGCGGTCATTGCCACCATGCAGGAGCGATTACCGGAAATTGAGCATGTCTTGCACCCGGATAAGCTGCTCGGACTGTCTTATATGAACGTCGAGGGCGGGTTTACCCACTATGCCGTCGTCGAAGTCGAGCAAGTAGAGCGTATTCCCGCCGGAATGAGGATCGTCACGCTGCCGACCTTAACTTATGCCAAGTGCGAGCATAAGAAGGGACAACACATTGATACTTCTTACAGCAATATATTTGCCTGGATTGAAGAGCAGGGCTACAAGCTGCATAAAGGCGACGTCGACCATTTCGAGCAATATCCGATGCAGCAGGACCCTTACGATGCTGATCCTGAGTTTTTGATAATGATTCCTGTAGAGACACCGCCGGACGTATAGCGGCTTGCTACGGCTGTCCTGAAACTCAAAGAACAAAGGACTATTTACAATTTATTGGTCGAATGCAGGCACCAGACTCATGGTATGATAAAAAGAGAAGCATCCCCTATTCAGGAGATACTTCTCTTCTTTGCGCATTAAGTTATTCATTCACTGATTTTGCCGTCTATTCTACTCTATTCGCCCAACAGCTTCAACAGCTCCGCTTCGTCCTCGATGATGGTTATGCCGAGAGACTGGGCCTTAGTCAGCTTGCTGCCGGCCTTCTCGCCCGCAATGACGAAGTCGGTCTTCTTCGATACGCTTCCCGTAATTTTCGCACCGCATGCTTCCAGTCTTCGTGCCGCTTCATCTCGGGTTAGTGTCGGCAACGTCCCCGTCAATACAACGGTCTTGCCCGTGAACACGCTGTCCCGCTTCACTTCCGGCTGCTGCTCCGTCTCCGCCTTCACACCAGCCGCTCTCATTCGAGCGATGCTGTCTGCGATAACAGGATCCGCGAAGAAGCCCGCGATGCTCTCGGCCACAATGCCGCCGATATCCGGCAGCTCGATTAGCTCTTCCGGCGAAGCATTCATTACCGCATCCAGATCGCGGTAATGATCCGCCAGCATTCGCGTCGTCGCTTTGCCCGTATTGGGAATACCAAGCGCGAATAAGAATGCCCCCAACTCGCGATGCTTCGATTGCTCAATCGCATCCAGCAGCTTCTGCGCTTTCTTCTCGCCGAAGCGCTCCAGCACGATCAGGTTGTCGAACGTCAGCGCGTACAGATCCGCCGGATCTCTCACTTCGCAGTCTTCATATAATTGTTCCGCCGTCATGACACTGAACGATTCAATATCCATCGCGTCTCTGGAGGCGAAGTGCGTAATGCGTCCGATCATTTGCGGCCGGCAGCCAAGCTTATTGTTGCAGAACAGATGGGCTCCGCGCTGCTCTAGCTCCATGCCGCATGAAGGACACACCGCTGGAAATATAATTTCACGACCCGGCGTGTCTTCCGCTTTGCCCAGAATTTCCGGTATGACGTCATTGGAACGCCGTATGAATACAGTCGTGCCGAGTGCATGCTTCAAGTTTTTTCGCTCGATATCACCAATATTATTCAAAGTACAGTTCTGTACCGTCACGCCGGCAAGCTCGACGGCCTCCACTCGAGCGACCGGCGTAATCTTGCCTGTGCGGCCTACTTCCCATGAGACTGACTCCAGCACTGTCGTCGCTTCCTCCGCCTCGAACTTAAAGGCCACTGCCCAGCGCGGGAACTTGTCTGTATAGCCAAGCGCTTCCCGAGTCCGCATATCCGTCAGCTTCACAACCGCACCGTCAATCAGGAAGTCGAACGTAGCCCGCTTAGCCGCTACGTCCGCCAGCTCACGCTGCACTTCTTCGATCGTATTCACATATCTCACATACGGATTTACTTTGAACTTATTGTCTCGCAGAAACTGCTGCATCTCGCGGTGATCATCGAATATCACGCCATCAGCGAAGCCCACATTGTAGAAGAAGGCATCCAGCTTGCGTTCCGCCGTCGTCTTCGGATTCAGATTTCGGAGCGCCCCTGCTGCAGCATTTCGCGCATTTTTGAGCGGCTCGGCAGCCGTCTCGTTGTACTTCGCAAGCACGGACAAGCCCATAATACCCTCGCCTTGCACCTCGATGATACCATTCTTGAACGGGATCGACAGCGGTACGGAACGAATCGTCCGCACCTGCGGCAATATGCCCTCGCCGACCGTGCCGTTGCCCCGTGTTGCCGCCTGAACAAGCTTCCCGTTCTCGTAAGTCAGATTCAACGTTAAGCCGTCGAACTTAAGCTCAATAACATAGCTCGGCTCCGGCAGGGGCTCTTCATCGGGATGCTTGGCATTATAATCTGCAATTACCCTCTGAACGCGGGCGTGCCAAGCAAGCAAATCTTCGTTGTCCTGCGCTTTGTCGAGACTCCACAACCGGGCTCGATGGCGATGCTGCTCGAAGCCCATGAGCAGCTCGCCGCCGACCCGAAGCGTTGGCGAATCCGGCTGGATCACACCGGTCGACGCTTCCAGCGTTATCAGCTCACCGTACAGCTTGTCGTAATCGGCATCGCTGATGCGGGGCTGGTCCAGCGTGTAATAATAATAATTGTGCTCGTTAATGAGCGTAATTAACTCCTTCATCCGGTCCAACTGATTGTCCACGTGCAGAGCCTCCCTTATCTATCCTCAATACCGCTCCCAAGCGCCTATAGCTTGGTGATCGGCGCAAAGCCTGCAAGCAGCCGCTTGATGCCCGTCGGCGCAGGGAACGCGATCTGTAGCTCTGTGTCGTTACCTATTCCCTTCACGGCGACGACGACGCCCTCACCCCACTTCGCGTGCGACACACGGTCACCGGAAGCGAAGCTTCCGGGCGCAGCGGACGACGACGCTCCCGCGCCTGCCGCCCGGGCGGCATCCATCGGCGTGCTGACACGCACGCCGCTTCCGCCGCCGCTCCCCGCAGGGCCAGGGGAGCGGAAGCTCTGTCGCGGCGCCGGAGCGCTGCCGGCGCCGCGCCCTGTTGCCCGCGGCACCCCGCCGCCGGGCGACACTGCGCTCTTCACGCTCTCTGGAATCTCCTCCAGGAAGCGTGAAGGCATGTTCATCCCGGTGCGGCCGAACAGCGTCCGCATCCGGGCGCAGGTCAAGTACAGCCGCTTCTCCGCACGGGTGATGCCGACATAAGCGAGACGGCGCTCCTCTTCCAGCTCCTCGTTGTCATTCATGGCACGCATATGCGGGAATACCGTCTCCTCCATGCCAATAATGAACACGAGAGGGAACTCAAGCCCCTTCGCGCTGTGCATCGTCATCAGCACGACAGCATCGTCCGATGCCGACGTATCCTCTTCATCCTTGTCCATGGAGTCGATATCGGCGATTAACGCCAGATCCGTCAGGAACGAGACAAGCGAGCGATCCTCGTTGCGCGCCTCGAAGTCCATCGTCACGGACAGGAACTCGTCGATATTCTCGATGCGGGCCTTGGACTCCAGCGTATTCTCCCGCTGCAGCTCCATCCGATACTCCGACATCTCAAGCACCTTCTCCGTCAATTCCGTCACGGTCAGATAATCCACCATGGCGGCCAGCGTCGCAATCATCGTATGGAATTGCTTCAGCTGTCCCCGAGCACGGCTGCTCACATCTACCATGTCCAGATCGCTCAGCACACGATAGATGGAGATGCCGCGACGAGCCGCCTCTTCAGCCAACTTGCCGACGGTCGTATCCCCAATCCCACGCTTCGGCACATTAATAATGCGCGTCAGGCTAATATCGTCGTCGGGGTTAGAGATAAGTCGCAGATACGCCAGCACATCCTTGATCTCCTTGCGATCGTAGAACTTAATTCCGCCTACAATCTGGTACGGAATATCCGACTTGATCAGTATTTCCTCGATGACTCGAGACTGTGCATTCGTCCGGTACAGAATAGCATGATCAGAGTAACGTCGCCCGGTCTGCACATTCTTGCGAATCTCACCTGTCACATAGTAACCTTCATCATGCTCGGAATCTGCGTAGTAGAGGGAGATAGGGTCCCCCGCTCCCTGCTCCGTCCATAGCTTCTTTGGCTTACGCCCCGTATTCAGATCGATAACCGCGTTCGCAGCGTTGAGAATATTAGCCGTCGAACGGTAATTCTGCTCCAGCATAATCGTGCGCGCCTCGGGGTAATCCTTCTCAAAGTTCAAGATATTCGTAATGTCCGCCCCGCGCCAACGGTATATGGACTGGTCGCTGTCCCCAACGACACACAGGTTGTGATGCTTGTCCGCCAGCATGCGAGTCAGCATGTACTGCGCCCGGTTCGTATCCTGATATTCGTCGACATGAATGAAGCGGAACTTGTTCTGATAGAATTCCAGCACCTCCGGCACATCCTTGAACAGCTTAATCGTCTGCATGATCAGATCATCGAAGTCGAGGGAGTTGTTGCTCTTCAGCCGCTTCTGGTACATGGTATACACTTTTGCCACAATCCCCTCGAAATAATCGCCAGCCTTCTCTTCATAGTGCTGTGGGGAGACAAGCTCATTCTTTGCTCCGCTTATCGCGGCTTGCACAGCCTTCGGCTCCACCTTCTTCGTGTCGATGTTCAGTTCCTTCATACAGTTCCGGATGACAGACAATGTATCCGAAGAGTCCAAGATCGAGAAGTTAGACGAATAGCCGATCCGGTCGATATCCTTGCGCAGAATACGTACGCACATGGAATGGAAGGTAGATACCCAGATATCTCTGCCCGAAGGACCTACTAGCGCGCCGACTCTCTCCTGCATTTCTCTAGCCGCTTTATTGGTAAAGGTAATCGCCAGGATGCTCCATGGCGCAACCCGTTTCTTCTCAATTAAATATGCGATGCGGTGCGTCAGCACGCGTGTCTTGCCGCTGCCTGCGCCCGCCATGATGAGCAGCGGTCCGTCGGTCGCCATAACCGCTTCCCGCTGCGGCGGATTCAGCCTTTGCACCGCCTCATCTATATTGATCTGATTAAACATGCTCAAGCTCCTTTGTTCGCCATTTGTTCGCCTATTCCCAGTTTAGACAACGGCATGCCTGCATGTCAATTGAAAACGGCGGAGCATGGCTGCATCGCCGATGCTTAACGCACAAATTGCGCTAACCCGATCGTTTGTCCCTTTCCTCCTCTCCTTATTTTACATTAACTAACATTAGAAAAGGAGGTGAAAGGAAATGGCCAATTTAATCTTGCCCCGTTCCTTATCCGTCGCGGTTGACTATCAGATTTACAACTATTTCATGACCGCTCCACTGCTTGGCATCGTTCTTCCTGCCGCTACCGCTACTGATATCGGTCCCACACAGGAAACGTGGGAAGACGATACCGGAACAACGATTACCGAGTTCGCCGTAGACATCAGCAATCCGCCTGCCGGCACCACCTACGCTTATCAGCTCATCATCGAAGGACAAGTGCAGCAGGAAGGATTGATTACGGATGCAACCAACACCGTGCTGGAGCTAACTTCTGCTTCGGCAGGCACCATTCCGGGATTGGCGCGTGTCGTATTCTCCATCTATCAAGTAGATACCACAACCAGCTACTCTTAACTCCTCTTAGACGAGACAACACCCTCGCAGTCTCTGCAGGGTGTTGTCTCATCCATATATCGCTATAAACTGCGCAATTATTCGTGCGCCGTCAGGAGGGGATTCTTCCGAGATGAATGACAGCTTTCCAGGCTTCAGGACATAGGTGTTCGGTGCTTGCAGCAAACCATCAACGAATACACTGGCAAGCGACAACCTGCTCGGGTCGGGGAGCCTGCTGTTGTAGCCCGGTATGGCGTCACTCATTGCAAACTGCTTTTTGCAGCCGTCGCCAAGTGCATAGTAGTAATACACTTTCGTACGCACCAGCCTTCTGCATCGCTTGCTGCTATACTGTCGCCGTTTCCTTCCCTTGCCTGTTTTCCCTCGTTTGCCCCTCCTGCATGCTGTAATTCCCGCTTCCATCCACTCACTCCCGCTCATGAATGCCTTTTACTCTACTATAATCATGAGGTTGCCGGATGGCGCCGGTCATATATCCCTAACTTTTCGCTACAGCTAGCTGCTATCTACCGTGCCTTTACCGCTCGAACGGTCGATAACGCCGCGTTCAGATCCGTATAGATGACATTTCCCACCACAATAACATGGGCAAACTCGGCGGCTTGAGCGGCTTTCTCCGCACTGTCTATTCCCCCGCCATAGAATAACTGAGCGTCTCGCACATGGCGGGACGCCGCCCGCAGCATATCCATATTGCCGAACGTTCCGCTATATTCGATGTAGACAGCAGGAAGACGCAGCAAGCGGTCAGCCAACTGGATGTGAGCCACAAGCTCGGACTCCGTCAGATCCGCATTGGCTCCGGTCAGCTTGGCAGCCGTCGCATCGCCGTTCAATATGATATACCCTTGCGCAGCCGTCTCCTCCCAGGGGACGAATGTGCCGTATTCCATCAGCCCTTGCAACTGCCTGCCCACAATCCATTCCGAACGCTCCGTATTCAGTACGAGAGGCACAAAGTAGCCGTCGAAGCCCGGCACTGCCCCTTCTAGTGTGGATACCTCGAGCGCACAGTCCACTTCATACCGCCGTATCCGCGCCATTAAGTCGATCGTATTCTCGTAAGTGACGCCGCTGGATCCCCCTACGATTATGCCGTCAGTACCGGACATACAGATCGCTTCGAGCGCTTCGTCGCCAATCGATTTGTCCGGGTCCAGCTTGAATGCGTGTCGCCAATGCGAATGCCAAGTCCCGTTCATGTAATGCTCCTCGCTTCTTCTAATAAAGATTTGCTTTCTCTATGCTAAGCCAGGGCAGGAGGGCTGTCAATTGGCCGGCTGGAAGTGACGTCGCGTTAACGCACTCCAGCTTTCCTCCCCTGCTTTTCCCACTCTGCCTCCTGCATCCACGCTTGCAGCTCAGCAAGAATAGCTGCATTGTACACCTCCTGCCCTCCCTCTAGTTGAAGATGAGCGTCATCATAACTCCACTTCGCCGAAGACACACTGACTTCGAGCCGCGAGCCTGGCAGAGGCACTTCTTCCGTAAATACAAGTCGTGTTGGAAGGAATCGGTACCAGACCGCAGGATGCGGCGGCCGTGGACGCCCGTTCCACTGTTCAATGACCAGTTCGTCCGCAGCTGCTTCGGGACGGTAAGCCAGTCCGTAGCCACCCTCTATTCGGCAGCCCCGACCGTAACGTTCCTCACCGTCTACCTTCACCGACCAGTTCCGCATCTGATAGCCGATCGTTTCTTGAATATCTCTGCCGTTCTCGCCAAGCAGACAGTAGACGACTTCACCGGCAGCACTCCATCCACTGTCAGGACATACCTGTACAGGAAGGTCGCATGGCCTGCTGTACTGCCAGCGCATCAACTCCTCATAGACAGGCACATGGCGCAGACCCTCCTGCTTCGCTAATCGCCCGATCGCATCCGGATAGCCGGTAAGCAGCCGCGTATGGAAGTTGCTAAGGCCTGTCTCCGTCAAGGCAATTACGACACCGGGCAGCTCGCTCCGAATCGTATTGATCATCTTGCCCAATTGACTCAGGAAGCCGTCCATTCTCTTCACCCTGATTGCCTGCCCGGCAAATGCGGAAATATCAGTCGTTATCGGCGTGGCCGCTAGCGGCTTGTCGAACCAGGCAGTACGCGAAGCAGAATCCCAGCGCTCGACACACCGGAACAGCACGTTGCGATTGTCGCCGTAGTAATCGCCTATCACAAGCGTATCTCCAGCCCGAACGTCGGCGAGGTCAGCATCCTTCCCATCGATAGTCACACTTCGATCCGTTACTTGCTCTATGAGAAGATCAGCCGTCTCCAGCAGGTAGCTCCCGTCCGATTGCCGCCTGCAGCTTCTCATCAGCAGCGTCGGCATGTCACGCACCTGCGCCTCCGATAAGCCGATCAACGCTCTCGAGGCCGTGAAGCCGTTGCCCTCTCCCCAATCGTCATTCGTCCCCAAGCCGATAAATACGATGTCCGGATGCCATTCCGTTACCCGCTTCACATGACGCAAGCCTCGGTCCTCATTGAACAGCTTGGCCGTCCATCCCCCGATTCCAGCATTCATGATGTGATGGGCGCTGTCTGACACGGCATTCACGAATAAGCCAGGCTCTCCCTGCATGCCTCCGCGAGAATCAAAGCCCTTGATACGAAACGTAATCTCACGAATGCCTTCTCCGGGTATCATCCATTCCAGCATCGCCCGTTCATCCGACTGGCGGAAATCCAGCCCGCTGCTGATCGGTGCAGGATGAGCGGGATCATGCGCGACGTCCCCTTCGCCGAAGCTGCTCTCCAGCGCGCTGTTCAGTTCTCCGGTCAGCTCGCCGATCGTCGTGCGGGCATACATTATGCTCTCCCCGTGCCGGAAGCTGGCCTCCAGCCTCAATCCCGCCGCCGGCATATCCCGGAACCAGACGAAGTGGCGCACCTCCCACTTCCCGCTGTCCGCATCCCTAACCGACTTGCGCACGATTTTATAATCATGCCCTTCCGGCATGGCCCCCGCATAACCCGCCAGATTAAGCTCTCCCTTCAGAGGCACGCCATCCAGCAGCACTTGATGGTCATAAGTGAACGCGCAGCCAAGATCATACTTGTCCTGCTGCCCGTCGGTTGTATGCACAACCTGCCCGCTTCCGCCAGCAGACTCGTTCCATGTGGAGAACGTATCAAGCCGCTCTCCGTCCACATACAATTCGACCATGGCAGCCCTGTCATTATGGCGCTCCTTCGCAAGGATGAGCACCAGACGGTTGTGCGGCCACTTGAAGGAAACCTCCGCGCCAGCCCCGGACAGCAGACGGCATTGCTCACGGTAACATTTCCGATTGCTAATGACGCGCGTGTCGCCCTGATAGGCCAGCTCATCATGAAATAAAGTGTGTGCCGCGTGTTCCCGCACATATCGATCAGCTGCACCCACAAAGCCATCCGCCAGAAAGCCGTCTCCCCATGTTATGCTGTCCCCTGCAAAGGCGATTCGCAACGGCGGCTTTATCGCCTCTTGATACAATGACGTCACTTCTTCCACCTGCCTATATATAGTAGTCGCGAGAAATCATTTTCACTATTAATAGTTCGGCCCGTGAAAGATCAAACCCTTCTATTCCTTCAGCTTCTGATGCAACTCATCCATCCAGAGCGCGATCTCTTCGCTCGGATTGGCGATCCGTCTCAAATAATAAAGCGCCAGCTGCGAATCTTCACGTTCTCCTCCCCATTCTTGCGGATTGCTATCCTCTACAGCGCCTCTGAACGTTCCCTGCCGGATAAAGCCTTCCTCCGCCATTGTAGCAAGCGCCCTCAGCGCGTAGAAGCTATCGCCTTCCTCATGGTAAGCTTTTATCGCTTCTTCGTAATTGCCCTCCAGCACATACGCATCCCCTCTTAGCATGCCATCCTCGGAGATTCGAAACATTGGAATTGCGGGAGCAGGGTCCAGCATGTAGCCCTCTGAGCTGGATAGGAGCAGCCCATTCCTGTCATATGCCTGAACGGACCAGAGGAATTCGCCGCCGGGATATACGACGCCTAGCAAGCCGGTTGCACCAATGACAACTTCAGCTTTCTCCTGCCCGTAAGACATCCACCTTCCGCCCAATCGGTCTCTTAGCTCACCAATGGAGAATACCGCCTCCGTGTCCCGATGCTGCAGCTTCAGCTCCCTGCTTAGCGGATAAGTCGAAGACGACTTCCCGGTACCAGATCGCGTTAGCGATTCTGTCGTAATCGATAGTTCATAATAATCAGCGTCATCATATGGCTCCCAGCGGAATGACAACTCATCGCCTGTGATGATCTGTCCGTCGATAGGAGTCGTCGCTTTCACTCGGGGAACGAATTGGTAGCTTAGCTCCGCCGACTCGTTTTGCCCCTCCGCAATACGTACCGTCTTCCATTCATTTTCCTTCATATAGTAACCGGATAGTTGATGCGGACGCGCGCCGACGCCCACTTCATATTCGTCAGAAGCGATGTCGTAGAACCGATACTCACCGTTGTGATCAGTGATGGCGATCGGATATCGCCCGAACGGCGGGGAGTGCCACCCCATTGTCTGATCTGCCCGCTGCAGCACGACGAATGCGTCTGCAAGCGGCTCCTCGCCAAGCATGATGCGGCCCGTCAAGACTGGCAGCTCACCGTCCCTCTTATGAAGACTGTCGAGCATAGCCAAGTAATCGCTCACTTCGGCTTCATGCAGAAATGCCCCTTCCGTGTGCCGCTTTATATCTTGAAGCAGCTTCTCTGCCTGTTCCCATTCCCCATCCCAAAAGTAATACTTGGCAAGGTGGAGCTGAACACTGCTCTTATCCACCTCGCTGTCCTCGTAGGTCGCCAGGAGCTCCTCCAGCTTTGCGCGCGCCTTCGCTCGCTGCTCCGGCGTTCCGCCGCTGCCGCTGATACTGTTGCCGGACGGCCGGATAAAAACATACTCCCCCCGTCCGTCTCCACCCACCATGTCGTAAGCTTCCGAAGCATACGCATAGAGGGCCATCCCTGCCTGGCTATGCTGCGGGAACCGCTTGATCAGCATGTCATAATCCCCCTGATTGTACAGGTACCATGGCAAGTGACGATAGCCTGCCCAGCCCGCGATGAATAGCAGTACGGCAAGCGTTGAGAGTACAAGCGTCTTGACCGATACGCGAATCATGACACACTCCCCTTCCTCTTGGTAAGCTCGCTTTCATAGAACGTGTAGCCGCCGATAGTCACAAGCTTATTCCGCTCATTCCCTATTGCATTCTCATCGCGCTTCGATATGCCACCCGTATCGTTCTTATGGATATGCTCCAGCGTCTGGTAAGTGCTGCTCTGCCAATAGACGCCCCACAGTACGGCTCCCGCCAAAACGCCGATAACCAGCAGTGCTGCCGGAACGGGAATGACAATCTGCTTGTTCCAGAAGCTGTTCTTCCTGGTGGCTTTCTTCAAGACCGCGCTCCTCATATTCTGATCAAACGAAAGCCCGCTCTGCTCCAACTCTTCCTCAAGCCTCCTCCGCACTTCCTGCCGTTCTTCCCGTTCCATACTCATCACTCCAGCCTCCTTCTTCCAGCTGCACCTTCAGCGCTTGGCGCGCCCGGTGCAGCCTACTCTTCACATTCGGTTCCGACAGCTGCAGCACGTCCGCAATCTCCTTCACCGACAATTCATCGTAATAATAAAGCACGACAACCTCCCGGTAAGCAAGCTCCAGCTTCCCGATCTCTTGGCGTAGCGACAATTCTCTGATCTGCCGCGGTGATCCCGGCTCCAGTGCGGCTTGACTGTCCGATAAGCCGTTCCCGCTCTCCACTGCTTCATCCGGCTTGCGTTCATCCGTGAAGCTGCGGAACAGCAGACGCTTCCAGGAAGCGCGGCGCATGCGGCCTCGGCATTGGTTGACGGTAATTTGCAACAGCCAGGCACGCAGGGAGCCTTCTCCACGGTATTGGCCAATCCGTTCATACGCCTTGAGGAATACTTCCTGGCTGACATCCTGCGCAAGGTGGCCATCCTTCAACAATAGCGCCGCTGTACGCATCACGGCGTTTCCGTACTGCTTCATCAGCGCTTGCAGGGCGGATTCGCTTCCCTTTTTCAATTCATCCACCATGTGACGTTCCCCATCCACTACGTATCACCTTCTTCTGCTCCCATACCGCCTTATAAGCGCCTCTACTTATATGGATGCCTTCAGCCTCGCAATTGGTTTCACAATCTAGAATATATCTCTTGCCTGCATAACAAAAACCGCCATCCCATACTCTGGAGCCACGTCCATTCATGAGATAGCGGTTCATTGCTACATCTTCGCTTCTTACCTATTCACTCCATTACTTCACTAACTGGCCGCGCGTAACACCCAGCTGATTCGTCGCTTTCAGACTGCGCCATACTTGCGTGCCGCTAATGCGCCCGTCCAGCGCATCCCGGTACAGAGACAGCACTTCTTGCACCTGATCTCCCGACTCTTCCAGAAATTCCACACGGTAATGCGACACGCCCAGCTCGATAAAGTTGCGGATATATTCTGCTCCGGACTGTTCAATCGCATTGTATACCGTGTTGCGGCAGCCCTCGTCCACGCGCACGGGATGCGACATGCCAATCCGATCGCCCAGCGAAGCGCGGTGCTCCTCGCAAGGACGGCCGCAATTCGTATAATCGGTGCCCTCACTCATGAAAGTGCAGTACACGCAATGCTCCGTATGGAACATCGGAAGATGCTGATGAATGACCACTTCCAACTTCGATGTGTCGCTCTTCTCCAGCATATCCACCATCTGCTGAATGTTCAGATCGTACGATGGCGTAATCAGCTCCAGATCCATCTCGGCGAATAGTTTAACAGCTTTATGATTCGCCACGTTAAGGGAAAAATCTCCGATCAGCTTCGGGAAAGGCCGATCCGGATTTTCCGTGCGCGCTCTCAAGTAATAATAGAGCGCGCCTGTATTGCGCACGAGCACCGCATCCGGCTGAAGCTTCAGGATGTTGGCGTGATAGCCGTTCTCCCGCGGCATATGAATACGCGGCGTTGCCAGCGCGATCGGCTTGCCGGCACGACGCGCAGCCTCCACGGCGGCGGGAAACTGCTTGATGAACTCAAAGTCCGCGTATATATAGGACGCATCCGTCGCCAGCGCAGCCTCCACCTGCTCCAGACTGCGGCACAGCGCGGCCAGCTTGGCATCCTTGCCGCTGCTCAGCGGCCTGCGGTTGCCGGCGTTGTCGAACGCATCATCGAACGCGCTGATCTGATGCTTGATATATATCGGAGGCTTCGGCCTCTCGCCTGCCAGCCGCTCCACCGCTTCGCGCCGCATTCGATTCAATTCGCGAATCGGCACGATCAGATCGCCGTCCAGCTCCGCCTCCAGCTGCTCCAGCTGGTAGACCGTTCCGCCCAGCCGCCCCAGCTGCTCCTCCAGTAAAGCCTGATCCATCGGACGCTTCTGAGCCGCCTCCAGCTCCAGTTCGGAGCTTACCTCTACTGTCGTCCCCTTGTCCACATCGGTCCAGAGGGACCGAAGCGGCTCGCCAAGCTTGCCCGTCACCCGCACATGCAGCGGGAATACCCGATACGGCTTCTCCGTCTCGAAGGTGGCGCGAAGGCGCTTGTCCAGCGCAGGATCGTTCGTCTTCCATACCCGATCGCCAATGTGAACCTTGCGCAGATCCACATCATTGCGTCCCGGCACCAGCTCGATCATGATGCCTTCCGGCGCTTCGCCCTCCAGCTTGACGCCTTGGCGGCGAATATCGTACACTCTGCCGCCTTCTTCCTTCTGTGTAGGGTCTCCCGCATCGAATACGATGCCGTCGCCTCGCTTCAGCGGCGCTTCCAGTCTGACCGTCACCGCATCGCGCATGATCCGCTCTACCTTGCCCAGATAGACACCGCGACTCTTCGGGAACGTCCCTTCCACCAGCTGCTTGTTGTTCGTGCCCTGCAAGAAGCCGTGCGTGAAGCCGCGAGAGAAGCTCTGCTGCAGCTCTCGCACTTCTACCTTGGAAGGCCCCGAGGAGTCGCCGTCGAAGTAGCGGTCGATAGCGGCTCTGTACTTGCTTACGACATTAGCGACATACTCCGGCGTCTTCAGCCTTCCTTCTATTTTGAAGGAGGTGACGCCCGCCTCGATCAGCTCCGGCACCAACTCAATCGCCGCCAGATCCTTCGGCGACAGCAGATATGCGACATCGCCCATCGGCTTCGTCTCGCCGTCTACGATCAGGTCGTAAGGCAGACGGCAAGCCTGCGCGCATTCGCCGCGATTAGCGGAACGCCCGCCCCACATCTCCGATGTGAGACATTGTCCGGAATAAGACACGCACAGCGCGCCATGTACGAACACTTCCATCGGCAGCTTCGCTTGTTCTCCGATTGTTTGAATCTGCTTCAGGTTGTTCTCTCTGCCTAATACGACGCGCTCCATATGGAACGGCTTCGTGAATTCTACCGCTTCGGGAGATGTAATCGTCATCTGCGTCGAGCCGTGAATCGGGAAGTCGGGAGATATTTCCCGGATCAGCTTCACAAGCCCCAGATCCTGTACGATGACCGCGTCTACCCCGGCATCTATGCACATTTCAATTAACGTCTGCGCGTCGCGCAGCTCGTCTTCGAATACGAGAATGTTGAAGGTCAGGAACCCCTTCACTCCGTACGTATGGAGGAATGCCATAATTTCCGGTAATTCCTCGCTGCGGAAGTTGTTCGCCCGAGCCCGAGCATTGAATTTCTCTACGCCAAAAAATATCGCATCGGCGCCGTTCGCCACAGCTGCCCGCATACAATCCCAGTCGCCGGCCGGCGCCAGCAATTCTATATCCGATCGTGTGATTTCTGTCTTTTGCATCATTCGCAATTCCTCTCGTTCCCGGCGCCAGCCTCACCTGTACGCGCCTTTTGCTCTACCTAGTTTATCAAAGAGGCGACTGCGATTCCAGCATACATTGCTGCCAACGAGCCGGGTACTCATTCTTTTTGCTCAATACTTATGCAATTTTGTGATCTTGCGATTCCGCCATCTCTTCTTCGGCAGCAATAGTGATATAATAAGCTCGTCTGCATTATCGTTACATCTCAACTATAATTGGGAGGTTTTTTGATTATGAAATTAGGCGTATTCAGTGTTTTGTTCGCACAGAAGTCATTGGAAGAAACGCTCGACTACATTGCGGAGAAGGGACTTCAGGCCATTGAGATCGGAACGGGCGGCTATCCCGGCAACGCTCATTGCGATCCAGATACATTGCTCGCCGACAGCGGCAAGCTGAAAGCGTTCAAGGATGCGGTTGAATCACGCGGCCTGATCATCAGTGCACTAAGCTGCCACGGCAATCCGCTGCATCCGCAGAAGGCGATCTCCGCCGACCACGATGCCGTATTGCGCAAGACGATCGAGCTGGCCAACCGCTTGGAGGTTGGTGTCGTCAACACCTTCTCCGGCTGCCCAGGCGACCATGAGGATGCGAAATATCCCAACTGGCCGGTAGCTCCGTGGCCGAACGACTATCAAGAGATTTTGACTTGGCAATGGGAGCAAAAGGTCATTCCTTATTGGAGCGAGATCGCCAAGCTGTCCACGGACGCCGGCGTGAAGATCGGCCTCGAGCTGCACGGCGGCTTCTCCGTTCATAGCCCGGCCACCATGCTTCGGCTGCGCGAGGCGGCAGGCGATGCCATCGGCGCCAATCTGGACCCGAGCCATATGTGGTGGCAAGGCATCGATCCTGTTCAAGCGGTTCATATTCTCGGTCGCGCCGGCGCTATCCATCACTTCCACGCGAAGGATACGACGGTCGATCCCGTTAACGTGAACCGCCACGGCGTGACGGATATGCAATCCTACGCCTTGATGCTTGATCGCGCGTGGCAGTTCCGCACCGTAGGCTTCGGACATGACATGAAGGTATGGGCGGACATCATTAGCGCGCTTCGTCTCGTCGGCTACGACTACGTCGTCAGCATCGAGCATGAAGACGGCTTGATGTCGGTGGATGAAGGCTTCACCAAAGCAGTGCAGAATCTGCAGCAAGTGCTGATCCGCGAGCCGCTCGGCGAAATGTGGTGGGTGTAAAAATACAAAAAAGCTCCGGCGAATGAAAATCGCCGGAGCTTTTTTTTGCTGATGCGGTTCGCGTTACCAAAACTTCGTGATCATAACGAAGTCGATAAACAGGAACAAAGCGAGCGCTACTGCCGCAAAGCCGATCGCGAAGTAATTTTTCCTCGGACGCGCCGTAATCAGACGAACAAATCCGATTAAAATAATGACGGTAAACGCAAGCATGAACCAGTCGAACGGATCAATTCCGCCAGCTTTGGCTGCTTCTTCAGCTAAAAACATGAAGGGACCTCCTCTTAATCACACGTAGCCTATTATTCATCTATGGTAGCTTGATTACGCATTCAATGCAAGACAGAAGTGGCTATCGTAACAACTTTGTCACCGGTTGTTCACATTTTCATGCTATTACTTTGTCCAACTGTTCCCAATCTTATGAGCCCGATAAGCGGGAGCGAGCTACTAATGCTCCGTTCCGGCCGCAACGCTCTCCCTTCCGGCATACCGCTTCTCCGTCCGCTCGCGATCGCGCTCCAATATCGGCTTCAAATACCGGCCAGTGTAGGAACCTTCCACCTCTGCCACCTGCTCCGGCAATCCCGTCGCGACGATTGTGCCGCCGCCGCTGCCGCCTTCCGGTCCCAAGTCGATCAGATAATCAGCTGTCTTGATCACATCCAGATTATGCTCGATGACCAGTACAGACTCTCCGGAATCCACCAATCGATGCAGCACCGTCAGTAACCTGTCAATATCGTCGACATGCAAGCCTGTCGTAGGCTCATCCAATATATACAACGTCTTGCCAGTGCTGCGCCGATATAGCTCCGAAGCCAGCTTCACACGCTGCGCCTCGCCGCCCGACAGTGTCGTAGCGGATTGCCCCAGCCGCATATAGCCGAGACCGACATCCAGCAAAGTTTTAATTTTGCGGTGAATGCGGGGGATATTCTCGAAGAAGGAGCATCCGTCCTCAATCGTCATCTCCAACACTTCGGCAATATTTTTGCCCTTATACCTTACTTCCAGCGTCTCGCGATTGTAACGCTTGCCCTTGCATATCTCGCATGGCACATATACATCCGGCAGGAAGTGCATCTCGATCTTGATAATGCCGTCGCCGCGACAAGCTTCGCATCGGCCACCCTTCACATTGAAGCTGAATCTGCCCTTCTTGTAGCCTCTTACCTTCGCTTCGTTCGTACTGGCATACAGATCACGGATATCGTCGAAGACGCCGGTATAGGTAGCCGGATTGGAGCGCGGCGTGCGTCCGATCGGAGACTGGTCGATATCGACCACCTTCTCCAGATGCTCCAGCCCGCGCAGCTCGCGGTATTGTCCCGGGCGGGTCTTCGCCTTGTTCAAGTCGCGAGCCAGCGTCTTGTACAGAATCTCATTGACGAATGTAGACTTGCCGGAGCCCGATACGCCTGTTACCGCTGAGAAGACGCCCAGCGGAATCTTCACGTTAATGTTCCGCAGATTATTCTCCTTGGCGCCGCGCACCTCCAGCCATTTGTCGCCTGTCGCACGACGCTGCAACGGCACCTCGATGAACTTCCGTCCTGACAGATATTGCCCCGTTAAGGATGCTTCATCGTTCATCACTTGCTGAGGTGAGCCTTGCGCGATCACTTGACCGCCATGAATGCCTGCCCCAGGTCCTATATCAATAATGTAATCCGCTGCCAGCATCGTATCTTCGTCATGCTCCACGACGATCAGCGTATTGCCCAGATCGCGCATATGCTCCAACGTCTGGATCAGTCGGTCGTTGTCCCGCTGATGAAGGCCGATGCTGGGCTCATCCAGAATGTACAGCACGCCCATCAGACTGGAGCCGATCTGCGTCGCCAGTCGGATACGCTGCGCTTCCCCGCCTGACAAGGTGCCTGCAGCCCGGTTCAGCGTCAGATACTCCAAGCCGACATTGACAAGAAATCCGAGCCGGCTGTTAATCTCCTTCAAGATTAAGTGGGCAATCGTCTCTTCCTTCTTCGTCAGCTGCAAGCCGTCGAAGAAGCGGCTGGCATCTCCTATCGACAACGAAGTCACATAGGCGATATTGCTGGAGCCCACCATGACGGCAAGACTCTCCTTGCGGAGCCGATCTCCCTTGCAGGAAGCGCATGGCTTGGAGCTCATATAACCTTCAATATGCTCTCTCATCATCTCCGACGCCGTATCCCGGTATCGCCTCTCCAAGTTGTTGATGATGCCTTCGAACGGAACGTACGCCTCCTTACGGAGTCCGAAATCATTCTCATAGAGGAAGCGTACTCTCTCACCGCCGGTGCCCTGCAGCAGCTTCTTCATCTGCTCTGGCGACAATTCCGATACAGGAACGTCCTCCGATATGCCGTAATGCTTGCAGACCGCGCTAAGGAATTGCGGGTAGTAATTAGATGTGCTTCCGGCCCAGGCCAGGAACGCTCCTTCTTTAATCGACTTGCTCATATCTGGCACGAGCAAGTCTGGATCGACAATCATGCGCGCGCCAAGCCCGTCACAATCGGGACAGGCGCCATAAGGGCTGTTGAAAGAGAACATGCGGGGAGCCAGCTCTTCCATGCTGAAGCCGCATTCCGGACAAGCCAGATTGGAGCTGAATAGCAACTCCTCCTCCCCCATCACATCGACGAGCACACGACCGTCCGCGAGATTAAGCGCCGTCTCCAGCGAATCCGCGAGCCGCGCATGAATGTCCGGCTTGACGACGAGGCGGTCAACGACCACTTCAATACTGTGCTTCTTATTCTTCTCCAGCTCTATCTTCTCGCTGAGCTCCCGAAGCTCGCCGTTCACACGCACACGCACGAAGCCCTGCTTACCAATGTCCGTCAGCAGCTTCGTATGCTCCCCCTTGCGACCCGACACGACGGGAGCCATAATCTGCAGCTTCGTGCGCTCCGGATACTCCATAATGCGGTCCACCATCTGCTGCACCGTCTGCGACGAGATCTGAATGCCGTGCTGAGGGCAGTGAGGCCTTCCTACTCGGGCGAACAGCAGCCGCAAGTAATCGTATATTTCCGTTACCGTACCGACGGTAGAGCGGGGATTGCGGCTCGTCGTCTTCTGATCGATCGAGATCGCCGGGGACAAGCCGTCGATGGAATCCACATCCGGCTTCTCCATCTGCCCCAGGAACTGCCGCGCATATGCGCTGAGCGACTCAACGTACCTGCGCTGGCCTTCCGCATAGATGGTATCGAACGCCAGGGAAGACTTGCCCGACCCGCTTAGCCCCGTCAGCACGACGAACTTGTCGCGGGGAATAGTTACGTCAATATTTTTCAAATTGTGGGCTCTTGCACCCTTTACTACAATCTTGTCACTACCCAAAGCCTTCTCCTCCTACTTTCACAACTCTGCACGAAGCTCCAACAGCGCGTCACGCAGCTCAGCAGCGCGTTCAAACTGCAAGCTCTTCGCCGCTTCCTTCATCTCTGCCTCCAGCCGCCCGATCAACGTCAGGCGATCCTTCTTCGACATCTTGCCGGTGTCTGAGCCTGCAAGATAATCCGCCTTCTGCTCCGCTACCTTGGTGGCTTCAATAACAGCGTGCACTTGCTTGCGAATCGTCTGAGGCGTAATGCCGTGCTTCTCATTGAATTCGATCTGCATGCCGCGACGGCGCTCTGTCTCCTTGATGGCACGATCCATGGAATCTGTAATACGGTCAGCGTACATAATCACTCTGCCCTGGCTATTGCGTGCAGCCCTGCCAATCGTCTGGATAAGCGAGCGATCAGAGCGCAGGAAGCCCTCCTTGTCCGCATCCAGAATGGCGACGAGCGACACCTCCGGCAAGTCCAATCCTTCTCGCAGCAGATTGATGCCGATGAGCACGTGGAATACGCCAAGACGCAAATCGCGCAATATCGCAAGTCGTTCCAGCGTCTTGATATCGGAATGTAAATACCGAACCTTGATACCGATCTCCTTGAAATAGTCTGTCAAGTCCTCCGCCATCTTCTTCGTCAGCGTCGTAATCAGCACCCGCTCATCCTTGTCGATTCGGTCTCTTATCTCAACAAGCAGATCGTCGATCTGACCCTTCGTGGGGCGAACGTCGATAACAGGGTCCAGCAGACCCGTCGGACGAATAATCTGCTCCACCATGATCGGACAATGCTCCAGCTCATAGGGGCCCGGTGTAGCCGATACATAGACCAACTGCTTCGTCTTTCCTTCGAATTCTTCGAAGCGCAGCGGCCGATTGTCCATCGCCGACGGCAGCCGGAAGCCGTGATTGACGAGCACTTCCTTGCGCGCCTTGTCTCCGTTGAACATCGCGCGGATCTGAGGCAAGGTAACATGCGACTCATCGATAACGACCAGCATATCCTCCGGAAAGTAATCCAGCAGCGTATACGGCGTTGCCCCCCGTTCCCGGAAAGTAAGCGGACCGGAGTAGTTCTCGATGCCGGAGCAGAAGCCCATCTCCGCCATCATCTCCAGATCGTAACGTGTGCGCTGCTCCAGACGCTGCGCTTCCAGCAGCTTGTTCTCTTCGCGCAGCTCCGCCAACCGCTCCTCCAGCTCACGCTCAATATTAACGATGGCCCTCTTCATCGTCTCCTCCTGCGTGACGAAGTGGGAAGCCGGGAAGATCGCAATATGCTCGCGCTCCCCCAGTATCTCTCCGGTCAGAACGTCGATCTCCGAGATACGTTCGATCTCGTCGCCGAACAACTCCACTCTGACCGCTCGCTCATTATTGGAGACGGGGAATATCTCCACAATGTCCCCCCGCACGCGGAACGTCCCTCGTGTGAAGCTGATGTCATTGCGCTGATATTGGATATCCACGAGCTTATGAAGAATATCGTCCCGCGACTTCTCCATCCCCGTTCGCAACGATAGCACCAGGCTGCCGTACTCCATCGGCGAGCCTAAGCCGTATATGCACGATACGCTGGCTACGATAATGACGTCGCGACGCTCGAACAGTGCGCTCGTCGCGGAATGCCGCAGCTTGTCGATCTCATCGTTGATGCTGCTATCCTTCTCGATGAACGTATCTGTGGAAGGGATGTACGCTTCCGGCTGATAATAATCGTAGTAGCTGACGAAGTACTCTACCGCATTGTCCGGGAAGAACGACTTGAATTCGCTGCATAGCTGCGCCGCCAGCGTCTTGTTATGGGCAATGACAAGCGTCGGCCTATTCAGCCTCGCGATCGTATTGGCAATCGTATACGTCTTGCCCGTTCCGGTCGCTCCCAGCAACGTCTGGTGTCGCTTCCCTTCCGTCACGCCTTCAACGAGCTTCTCGATCGCTCCAGGCTGGTCGCCTTGCGGCTTGTACTCCGACTTCAGTTGGAACAGTCTGGCATCACGTTCCATTCCCCTCACTGCATATCCCCCTCCGCTTCGTTGTGCCTGACTTTCAGCATTCCTCTATATAGCTTCAGTATAGTCATTGTTCAGTCCGCTCAAGCACATCCTTATAAATAAGAATGTCTGTTCCCATGAGACTTATTATAACGTTATCCCTCCGGCCATGCAATGGTTGTTCCGTCGTAGAAAATTGAAAAACTGCCAGACAAGTCCATTCCGCTTGCGTGGCAGTTGCTAGAGCATAATCTACATATTTCGGTCTTTCGAATTGCGCTGAGTAGTCGCCAGTTGCTCCGGGTCCGCACCACTCTTCCTATCTCCCCCCGCATTCAACACTGCTCGCTTGTTGGCAGTCCGCTTCCTTCGCAGCAGCTCCAGCAAGGAAGAAGGACCTCTCTCCATATAATAGTCCGCCCGTTCATCCGGCGCAAGAATGACGCCAAGCTGGTGATGCTCTCCTGCATAACGAGCACGTTGAAGGAATTTGAGCTCGCCTTCCAGATTGTATGCCTCCAGCTTGCAGAAAGCAGAATTCTGGACAAGCGCCGCATACAATTGTTCCCTCGTGCTTACTGTCGTTCCGTTCACTTTATGAATAATCTCGCCAGCGGCTAATCCCATCTCATCTGCAGGAGTACCCGGCACGATCCCCAGTATACAAAGGCCGCGCGTGTCATGAACGAACTTGGGCGGCAGCTTCGCCTCTGCGGACGCACTGCGCCAGACGAGCGCCTCATGCAGAACAATGGACAGTAGGGCAGCCAGTGGAAGCAGAGCAGGCAGCCAAAAGGCAGCGAGTGCCGCACTTCCCAGTAGCACACTATACACAAGCAGTCCTCCCGCCGCATGCTTCGCCTTCTGCTGCGGAAGCTGCGCACGCGTCATCTCCGTGAAACCGATGACCAACGGCAGCGCAGCGATCGTCCATCCATGGGACCAGTCAGCGCCGAACAGTGTACCCCATGGCAGAGGCTGTGCAGAATAGCCTGCCGCTTCACCCGCGCTTCCCGACAGCGGAACCAGCAGGAACAGCGGAACCGGCCAGAATCCTTGCAGCATGTATCCGCCCACAAGCTTACCTCTCTTCCCCTCTAGGAACAGCGGACTGGCCAGCTTGTCACCTTGCCATCTTACCAGGAACGCTTCCGCCATATGAAGCAGTGCCACGAGCAAGAGCAGCCCCGCGGCGTCAATGTCCGCCAATGTGGCGAGCATCGAACCTGTCAGCCCGTCTCTCTCCGCCCAATCCGTGAAGCCCAGTGCCCACTGCAGCAGCGTTATGATCCCGGCACTATAGGCGAAGCATAAGTAACGAATGCGAAATAACACCAATACAAGCGCAACCGACCACAGCCATACTACCGCGTAGCTAGTAATCGATGCGCCGATAAATGCGCCCGCTGCCGAGACCGCAACACCTACGGCAAGACCGGCTGCAAGCGCCTTAAACGCAAGCAGCTTCCAATCGCGCAGCTTCACAGCGAATAACTTCCGCTCCATCGTCATTTGACGAGTATATTGCAAAATGATGAAAAGCACGGCAATATAATAAAAGGGCTGCATCAGGAGTCCCGCAACAGCTCTTCCGAACATATTCAGCATCGCAGACGCTATCTCCAATGGAAACACTCCCTTCAGGCATGTCACGCTTGAAAACCATAGGAAAAGAAAACAGAAAAGGTTGGCTTTGCTGAACAAAGCCAACCTTTTATATGTTCGACGCATTTCCGTCATTTCCTGCTTACCGCTTCAATCGCTTTCTGCAGCTGAACGTCATTGTCCTTGTCACGAAGCCAATCGACAACCGCCTTCTCCAACGCCTGCGCAGTATGCTCGTCAATCTCCCCGGTTACCGCCAATTTTCGCTCCGATTGGAACTTCCGTACGGCTTCTTCCGTGTCGGAGCTAAAGTAGCCGTCATCCCGATTGGGCTTGTAGCCAAGTCCCTCCAGCATAATTTGGGCGCTGCGGATCGATTCGTTCAGCTGGTCGCGCTTCAGCGCAGCCTCCCTTGACATTCTCGCCACATTGTATATCTCTGGGGGAGCGACTGTAATATCCGGCTGAACGCCTTTCTCATGGATCCAGTTGCCGTTCGGCGTCAACCATTTGGCAATCGTCATTTTGATCAGACTGCCGTCTCCAAGCGCCTTATTATAGCTTACTTGGACCGTCCCCTTGCCGAACGAACGCTCGCCGACAACCTTCGCTCCAGCTGCTTCCTGCAAGGAGCTGGCCAGTATCTCTGATGCGCTGGCGCTTCCTTTATTGATCAGTACGGCTATCGGATAGGACTTCTTCTCTCCACCTTTGGCCAGCGTGCCGTTGCGTTCTCCATCGCGTCCTTCCACCTGCACAACCGTAGCGTCTTCCTTCATCATCATCTGAGCGATCTCGACGACGACTGGCAATACACCGCCAGGATTGTTGCGCACATCAAGCACGAGTCCGGTCATCCCTTCTCGCTCCAGCCTCTTCAACTCTTCTTTGAATCGCTTGGCCGTATTGAGCGAGAACTGGCGTATCTCGATTACGCCGACGCCATCCTCCTTCAGAGTAGCATATACCGTCTCAATCGCGATATCATCTCGAATGACCGCGATTTGCAACGGTTCGCTGAAGCCGCCCCGCTGTACCTCGAGCTTCACCTTTGTTCCCTTGGGCCCACGGATTTTCATAACGGCTTCCTGCAAGCTAAGCCCTTCCATGCTTTCTCCGTTCACAGACATAAGAATATCTTTGGCGTGCAAGCCCGCTTGCTCCGCAGGAGATCCCTTAATCGGCGATACGATTACGATTCTTCCGTTCTCGATTGTCACTTCGGCGCCGATCCCGGAGAAGGAGCCTTCAATGGATTCCGAGAAGTGCGTCGCCGTCTCCTCCTCCATATAGACGGAGTAAGGATCTTTCAAGGCGCTCATTATCCCTTCCACCGCGCCGTCAATGAGCTCTTCCCGATCCACTTCCTCATAATACTTGGTCTCAATCAGCTCCATGACGGCATTCAGCTTGGCCAGCTCTTGCTTCTTCAATACATATTGTCCGCCGTTGTCAGCTGCTGCTACTACTGATCCGCTTGAGGCCTGCTTCATCTCGCCGTCCCATTGATCCGCCACGGATAATGTAATCAGGACAGATCCCATCATCGTCAATAGCACTATGGCTAGCACTGTACGTCCCTTGAAGTTCACCTTGCCCACCACCTTATCTCATTCCGACTGACACATCCAACACAACACCGCATTAGTATATGACAGTAGACAGACATTTATTAGAAAGTTACCTGTTACCGCTTACCACAAAACCAATGCCGGTTCTCTTGAAGCTTCCTGTAGAACAAGGGCAGCCAACGGTCTGCTGGCTGCCTGAAAATCACTTATTTCAAATACCCGCCCGGATTGACTGGCACTTGATCCTTACGTACTTCAAAGTGGAGATGGGGGCCGGTAGAGTTGCCCGTATTGCCTACCTCCGCAATCTGATCGCCCCGCTTGACGGCATCGCCTTCATCGACCAGCAATCCGCCGTGACGGATGTGTGCATACAACGTCCATAGTCCGTTGCCATGATCAATGATAATGACATTGCCAAAGCCGTCCATGAACTTGGAGACGAGTACGATTCCGTCTTCAGCCGCGTAGATAGGGGTGCCTGACGGCGCTCCGAAGTCCGTACCGTTATGCTGCTTTTTCTTGCCGGTAATGGGATGAATCCGCATGCCAAAGCTGGAGGTGACGCGATAATTACTGCCGATCGGCATGCCCAGCTTGCCTCCGGAGTATGGATTTTGAATGCGGTTTTTCTCTGCGATCAGCTTCGATTTTTTACCTGCGAGATCCAACAGCATCTTTTCTTGTTCCTCGCTGATCTGCTCCAGCTCTTCTAGCGTCTCGCCCAGCTTCATCAAGTTCTCGTTGTAGCTGGCCATCATCACTTCTTTGTCTTTTTCTTTGTTATGAAGATCTGCTTCCTGCAGCTCCAGCTCATAGACAAGCTCTTGCAGTTCGGCGTATTGATTCTCCTGTTCCGCCTTCTTCTCCTCTACTAGCTTCTGGTCGCGTTTATGTTCGTCCAGAATTCTGCGATCGGAGCTCAGTATCGTCTGCAGCGCGTCGAATCGATCCAGGAAGTCTGTGAAGCTCTTCGAACTAAGGAGCACTTCCAGATAAGAGACAGCCCCGTTCGTATACATAATTTTCATGCGCTTTTGCAGCATCGCATCCCGTTCTTCCACTCGAAGAATGGCCTCATCCAGCTCAACAGCGGTCTGATCGATCTCTCCCTGCTTGGCGGCTTTCTTCCCCTCTGTATCTACCTTCTTGGCTACGACAGAATTGATTTCTGCCATCAGCTGCTTGATTTCCTTCTCCAGCTTGTTCGTTCTGGACCGAAGCTCATTCATTTCCTTTTCGGTCAGCTTGATTTGCTGACTCGTATGGGCAGCCTCATGCTCTGCATTTCTTATTTCACTATCTACTTTATTGATATCTTTATTGATTTCCGATAGAGAGGCCGCTTCACTTCCAGCGGGATGAAGCGTGAAGACCGTAAACATAGCGGCAGCTAAGACGATTGCGTTCAGTTTCTTCATGTGACCCTCCTACACCTTCAAGTATTTTCGTACGGAGATGGTACTGCCCCAAATGCCGATCAGTGTGCCGATAATCATAATCAAGCCCGCCGTCAGCGGCCACGCTTCAGATAGCGGAACCATCTGGATGAGCATGAGCGACAAATCCAACTGGGCGTACTGGATCAATTGTCCGTAGCCCACAAGCACTGCGGCGGCCGTTAATGCGGAGCTGATCACCCCGATCAAGGCTCCCTCGATGAAAAACGGCCACCGGATAAACGCGTTCGTCGCGCCTACCAGCTTCATGATGCTAATCTCTCTGCTTCTATTAATAATGGTCATTTTGATCGTGTTCGATATAAGCAGCATCGCGGTTACGCCAAGTCCGATGACGATGACGAACCCGACATTGCGCACTGCATTTGTAATTTTGAACAGCGTCTCCACCGTTCCTTGCCCGTATTTGATCCGGAAGATCGGCGCTGTGCCGTCCGCATCGTTAATCTCCTGAATCCGCTTCGCAACCGTCTCTACCGTCTGCGGGTCGTAGACTTCTACGGTGAAGGATACCGGCAACGGATTGTTCTCTTCGGTGTAGCCCTCCAACCAGTCCTTGTTTTCTTCGCCCATGGAATCGCGGAGCATCTGCAGTCCTTCTTGCTTGGAGACGTAGGTGACTTTACTCACTTCCGTGATGTTGCCGATCTTATTCTGCAGTTCCTGCTCCTTCGCCGCATCCACATTGGATTCCAGATAGACCCGAATCTGCACCCTGCTCTCAATCTGGTCGGCCATATAGTTGACATTCATCGCCATCAGCACGAATATGCCTAATATCAACAGCGAAATGAATATAGAGCTCATGGAGGCGAATGTCATCCAGCCGTTGCGAATCGTACTCTTGGCACCTTCACGTATATGACGGAGGATCGTACTAAGCTTCATAACCGTACTCCCCTCTTGCTTCGTCGCGCACGATATTGCCGTTCTCGATCGCGATGACCCGCTTGCGCATCGAATTGACGATTTCCTTGTTGTGTGTAGCCATGACGATGGTCGTGCCTCGGAAATTGATCTCCTCCAGCAGATTCATGATATCGAGCGAAGTGTCGGGGTCCAGATTCCCTGTCGGCTCATCCGCTACAATAACCGACGGATTATTCACTATTGCCCGGGCAATCGACACGCGCTGCTGCTCACCGCCGGACAGCTGCGACGGCAGACTGCTATGCTTGTGCTTCAATCCGACAAGGTCCAGCACCTCCATCACCCGCTTCTTCATAATGCGGCGCGGCGCTTCAATTACCTCCATCGCGAAAGCGACATTATCATACACCGTGAGCTTCGGCAGAAGACGAAAGTCCTGGAATATGACTCCGATGTTTCTTCGGACGTATGGAATTTTGCGTGCCTTCAGCTTGCCTATATTAAAGCCGTTCACCGAGATTTGCCCCTTCGTAGGCACTTCCTCCCGATATATAAGCTTCATAAACGTTGATTTCCCTGCGCCGGACGGACCGACGAGATAAACGAATTCATTGCGATCTATACAAACTGAAACACCGCGAAGCGCATGCGTTCCGTCTGCGTAAGTCTTCCATATGTCTTGCATCTCGATCACGCGATATCACATCCTGTATGAAGTTGAAGCTGTACGTATGTATAGCCAGTTTTACTATTTCGACAGCGTCTTGCTAATTCCTTCAACAAGAGCATTGTTTCATCTTTTTTCACAATTCTAATGTTTCAGCACTTTGTCGAATTTTCTTCGGCATTCCGCCATTCTCGTCGCTCTGTACGGATTGGAAAGGTAGCGATGCGATCTGCATATATATGTAAAATTGAACACTGAAAGGATGTTGTTATCGGAAATGAAAATATGGCGCATCACGATTATCGCTGTGCTGTCGCTGCTGCTGCTGGCTGCTGCTATCGGCTGGGCGCTGCTGTGGCAGTATGCCAGGCAGGACACTGTGCCTCCGGGCGTACTGGCCGGCCATATCCCCATCGGCGGATTAGAAATTGACGCAGCTATTCAACTCGCCGAAGACTACGAGGACGCCCTAATGGCACGTACAATCGACATACAGGGCACGGGACCAGCAAGCGATCGGTATATAAAGCTGGCATCGGAGCTGGGATACAGAGCGCAATTCCTGGAGCTGAAGGCGGCCTTGTTAAGGCTGAGAGAGGGGGATCTTCTGGAGCGCGCAAAGTATCGCTACCGATTCCCAAGCACATTCGAGTTGTCGCAGTCTTGGAAGCAGGAGTTGTTCGAGAATGCACTGCGCAAGCAGTGGGGCTGGATCGAGGAGAGCGAGCCTGCGAATGCGGCACGCTTCATCACGGAAGAAGATGAAGTACGCTATGAGATTCATCGCAATGCTTTCAGACTGGAGACGGCGGAATTGGTTCGCGCTGTGAGCGGGTGGATGATCGAGAAGGAGCAAGGTGGCGTGGCGCATGTGGAGCGGAAGGTGTTCCGGGCCGAGCTGCCCGTCGCGGTCGTTGAACCGGAGACGACGCTGGAGAAGCTGCAGGATGAAGGCGTCGCTCGCAAAATCATATCCTTCACGACAAGCTTCGCTACAAGCAGCGAAGGAAGGGCGCATAACATTACAGTGACTGCGGAGACGCTGCACGACTGGCATCTGGCTCCTGACGAGATATTCTCCTATAGCGAGCTGATTCACTTGACGGAGGAGCACCATCAATACCAAGAAGCCCCCGTCATCTTGAACGGGCGCCTGGTGCCGGGCATCGGCGGCGGTATCTGCCAGGTATCAAGCACCTTGTATCAGGCGGTGCTGAGAGCAGGACTTGACATCGTCGAGCGTCGCAACCACTCGCTGCCCGTCGCTTACTTACCGCTAGGTCACGACGCCACCTATGCGACGGACGCCATCG
Source organism: Paenibacillus chungangensis (assembly GCF_042675905.1). NCBI lineage: Bacteria > Bacillati > Bacillota > Bacilli > Caryophanales > Paenibacillaceae > Paenibacillus > Paenibacillus chungangensis. The sequence goes on from NZ_JBHTJZ010000068.1 coordinate 29,850, forward strand.
ACTTCAAATTCCGCAATTCCACGGGCAAGCATCTGATTATCCGCACGGAAGTAAAGGATCGCCAGCTCACCGTCAAGCTGTTCGGCACGATGCCTGAGAATGAACGCTACGAGATCGACTCGAAGACCGTGCGTACGATCGCACCGGAAGTGAAGCAATTCGTTAACGAGACGCTGACTCCCGGGAGCAGGGTTGTGAAGGAACAAGGCAAGCAAGGCTATGTGGTGGATACCTACCGCACGTTGCTCCGGGACGAAGAGGTGATATCTCGTGAGCGCATCTCCCGAGACACGTATCGAGCGCAGTCCGCTATTGTGGAAGTGGGACCAGCTGTAATCAGCACCAACGATTAATGTTTTTATCCGCAGTGTCTGCGACAGGAGCATTGGGATGAGCGAAGCAAGTTGAAGATGCGTAATCAGCTTGGCTGCAAGTTAGTCTTTCATAATCCGTATCTCAAAAAATGAGATAGTCCGCCATTCAGCCCGGCTCTAATTCCGGTAGCTATCTACTAGTGTGTGTTGAAAACGGGGGGGGTACGGGGGGAGAAATGCAATCTCTGCAGTCTAAGTCTTCTACTAATGCTAGCTACTAACCCTGCTACTAAAACTGCTACTAAGTTTTCCACTACACCTTCTACACGACTGCTACTCAGTTTTCTTCGATGCCTGCTACTGCGCCTGCCAATAAGTTTTCTACAATATCTGCTACTAACTGGATTTTCTGTACTTATTGAAGTTGAAATCAAAGCTTACGCTCTCTCTAAATGGAAAACGTACAGTTACATCAGCTCAAAACAGACAATAGCTCATCGGTCGATTTTATAGCATCAAATCCAGTCATTATAAGTATTAGGTGCAATTCACTAAAAATAACGGCATAAAATCCAGTTGAATGTTCATGAGAAAAACACCTAGCGGCCTCCTACTCTCTTGCTGTGAATGCTCCTTTTCGACGCTCCAGTGTAGGATTCCTACACTAAATCTACTTATATTCGCATTTCCATCTCTCCAGTGTTGGCGACATACACTATTTAAGCATGGACGCCTTCCCTCGACGCTCTAGTGTTGGACACATACACTACTTCGACTCAAATCCGCCTCCCAGACGCTACAGCGTAGGCCACATACACTACTTCGAGTCTATCCACTAGCTACGGGTCTTCAACTCGAATTTTATATATTATTTTTACAGAAAAGCCCCTCCACACTTCCGAAGGACGGTGCGATACCATCCCGGAAGCAGTAAGGGGCTTTCTTTCTTTCTTTCTTTCTTGCTTGCTATACTATTAGCTTAGCTTGATTAATGGTTTAACGGCTGCGCTCCATATACTCCGCAATCCAGGACGCCGTCTGCGCCAGCGCCTCATCCGCCCGGCCAATCGCCGCTTCGACTTGCGCCTTGCCCGTGCCGCCGTATACGTTGCGAGCGTTCACGACCTGCTCCGGCTGCAAAATAGCGTAGATGCTATCGTCGAACAGCTTGGAGAACTGTTTGAACTCGTCCAGTGTCAGATCCAGCAAATACTTGTTCTGCTCGATGCAGTACAGCACCGTCTTGCCGATAACCTCATGCGCCTGACGGAAAGGCATGCCCTTGCCGACCAGGAAGTCGGCAATATCAGTCGCATTGGAGAAGTCCTGATTGACGGCCTTGCGCATCTGTTCCTTGTTCACCTTCATCGTCGCAATCATAGGCGCGAACAGCTGCAGGGCGCCCTGCAGCGTCGCTACCGTATCGAACATGCCTTCCTTGTCTTCCTGCATATCCTTGTTGTAGGCAAGCGGAAGGGACTTCAGCACCGTGAGCAGGCCGAACAAGTTGCCGTATACACGCCCCGTCTTGCCGCGCACCAGCTCCGGCACGTCCGGGTTCTTCTTCTGCGGCATAATGCTGCTGCCGGTACAGAAGGCGTCATCGAGCTCCACGAAGTTGAATTCTGTGCTGGACCACATGATCAGCTCTTCGCTGAGACGGGACAGATGCATCATAATGATGGAGGCGTGCGACAGAAACTCCAGGATGAAGTCGCGGTCGCTTACGGCATCCAGGCTATTCTCGTACACCGCATCGAACTTTAACTGCTCCGCCACGAAGTGACGATCGATCGGGAACGTCGTGCCGGCCAGTGCGCCAGCGCCCAGCGGCAGCACATTGATCCGCTTGTAGCTGTCCTGCAGCCGCTCGATGTCCCGGCCGATCATGGACACATAAGCCATCAAGTGATGTGCGAACAGAATCGGCTGCGCGCGCTGCAGATGCGTATAACCCGGCAGAATCGTGTCCGTATTCGCCTTCGCCTGTTCGACCAGCGCGAATTGCAGCTTATGCAGCATGTCTACGAACTCGACGACGCGCTTGCGAAGCCACAGATGCATGTCCGTCGCCACCTGATCATTGCGGCTGCGTCCCGTATGCAGCTTTCCGCCGACAGAGCCGACATCGTCAATAAGCGACTTCTCGATATTCATATGAATATCTTCATCGCCGATCGTGAATTCGATATCGTTGCGCTTGATACGCTGCAGCACGCGGTGCAAACCGTCCTTGATTTTATCAACGTCATCATCGGACAGGATGCCTTGCTTGCCCAGCATCGTCACATGAGCCAGACTGCCCTGAATATCCTCCTCCGCCATCTCCTTGTCGAACATGATGGAAGCCGTATACTCCTCCACCAGCTGATCTGTCTTCTTTGTAAACCGACCGCCCCATAATTTACTCACTGGTCTAGCTCTCCCTTCCGGATGCAAGGGACGGAAGCTTGCCTATGGACATGATGTTATCCCTGCAAGCTTCCGCCTTTATCCGCTCTATATTATTTGTTTTGCTCCACGCCCGACGATACCTTCAGACGCAATGCGTTCAGCGCGATGAAGCCTGCCGCATCGCCTTGATCGTAGGCCTGAGAAGGATCAGCCTCCATTGTCGCAATGTCGGGGTTGTACAGGCTGACCGGGCTCTGTACGCCAGCTCCGATCACATTGCCCTTGTACAGCTTCAAGCGGACGACGCCTGTCACATTCTTCTGCGACTCCGTTACCAGCGCCTGCAACGCCAGACGCTCCGGCGCGAACCAGAAGCCGTTATACACAAGCTGGCTGTACTTCGCGATCAGGGAATCACGCAGATGCATCACCTCGCGGTCCATCGTCAGCGACTCCATCTTGCGATGAGCGGTGAACAGAATCGTGCCGCCCGGCGTCTCGTATACACCTCGGCTCTTCATGCCGACGAAGCGGTTCTCCACCATATCGACACGGCCGATGCCGTGCTTGCCGCCCAGCTCGTTCAGCATCTCCATCGCTTCCAGCGGATTTACCTCTACGCCGTTGATCGCCGTACAATTACCCTGCAGGAACGTCAACTCTACATATTCCGCCTCGTCCGGTGCGCGCTCTGGAGATACACTCAACACATACATGTCTTCATTCTCTTCGGAGCTGGCATCGAACCAAGGATCCTCCAGCATACCGCTCTCGAAGCTGATATGCAGCAGATTGCGGTCCGTAGAATAAGGCTTGGCCGCGGATGCCGTTACCGGAATGCCATGCTTCTCCGCGTAAGCGATCATCTCCGCCCGTCCCGGGAACTGGTCGCGGAACGACTCCAGACGCCAAGGCGCAATGACGCTAATCTCCGGCGCAAGCGCCGCAGCGTTCAGCTCGAAGCGAACCTGGTCGTTGCCTTTGCCTGTCGCGCCATGGGCGATCGCCGTCGCGCCTTCCGCGCGGGCAATCTCCACCATCCGCTTCGCAATCAGCGGCCGGGCGATGGAAGTGCCCAGCAAGTATTGCCCTTCATAGAGCGCGCCTGACTGGAACATGGGATAGATGAAATCTTGTGCGAACTCCGCGCGCAGATCGTCGATATACACTTTGGAAGCGCCGGTAGCCAGCGCCTTTTCTTCCAATCCGTCCAGTTCATCCTTCTGGCCGATATCTGCTGTGAATGCGATAATCTCGGCATCGTATGTTTCCTTTAGCCATTTCAGAATGACCGATGTATCCAGCCCGCCGGAATAGGCGAGAACTATTTTTTGCTTAGCCATGGGCCAACTTCCCTTCTCTATTTTTTATATATAGTGATTGCTTAGGACATTATCGCCGCCATAATCGCTTTCTGCGCATGCAGACGGTTCTCCGCCTGATCGAAAATGATTGAGTGATCGCCGTCGATAACGCCCTCGCTCACTTCTTCGCCGCGATGCGCCGGCAGGCAATGCATGAACAGGTAATCCGCCTTGGCGAGCTTCGTCAGCTCTTCATTCACCTGATAATTGGCGAATGCTGCCTCGCGTTCCTTCTGCTCCTCTTCCTGCCCCATGCTGGCCCACACATCGGTGTAGACAATGTCGGCATCGGCAATCGCTTCCCTCGGATCGCGCACCACTTCCAGACGGGAGCCCGTCTCCGCCGCGTTCGCCATCGTCTGCTTCACGATGTCAGAATCCGGCTCGTAGCCTTCCGGCGACGCGATGGACATGTCCATGCCAAGCTTAGCGGCGCCCATCATCAGAGAGTGAACCATATTGTTGCCGTCACCGATATATGCCATCTTCAGCCCCTCCAGGCGCCCCTTCTTCTCATAGATTGTCTGGAAGTCGGCCAATGCCTGGCAGGGATGGGACAGATCCGTCAGGCCGTTAATGACCGGAATCGTCGCCCCTCTAGCCAGCTCCACTACCTTGCGGTGTGCGAAGGTTCGAATCATGATGCCGTCCAGGTAGCGCGACAGCGTCTGAGCTGTATCCCAGATCGTCTCGCCGCGGCCAATCTGCAGATCGTTGCTGCTGAGGAACAGCCCTTGCCCGCCCAGCTGATACATGCCGACCTCGAACGATACGCGGGTACGGGTGGATGACTTCTCGAAGATCATACCCAGCGTCTTGCCCTTCAACAGATGATGCGTCTCGCCGGCCTTCTGCTTCGCCTTCAGGTCGATCGCCAGATCGATCAGGTATTGCAGCTCTTCTTTCTTGAAATCCACCAGCATGAGGAAGTCGCGTCCCTTCATGCTCTGCGCCAGCTCTTCTTTAATTGTGTGCATGGTATATCTCCCTTCAGTTCGAAGCCTTCAATAACTCCTCTAGTATAGCCACTGCTACATCTATCTCCTCACGCGTCACCAGCAGGTTAGGCAACAGCCTCACCACTTCCGGTCCCGCGGATATGACCAGCAATCCGCGCTTCTGCGCTTCCGTCAGCAAGCCGGCCACCGGCCCGGCGCACTGAATGCCGACGAGAAGGCCAAGCCCTCTTACTTCCTGGACAAAAGGAGCGTCCGCCAGCTTCTCCCGCAGCTGCGACACCAGGTATTCACCCTGCTCCGCCGCCCGCTGGGACAGCCCCTCGCCGACAATCGTCTCCACTGTCGCCTTCACGACCGCCGTAGAGATCGGCGTTCCGCCGAAGGTGGAGCCGTGGCTGCCGGCGCTGAACGCTTCGCGCAGCTCTTCCTTCGCCACCATAGCACCTACCGGGAAGCCGCTTCCTAGTCCCTTCGCCAAAGTGAAGATATCCGGCTCGATGCCGTAATGCTCATGGGCGAACAGCTTGCCTGTTCGTCCCATTCCCGTCTGAATTTCATCTATAATCAGCAGGATGCCGTTCCGCTCGCACAGCGCCTTCACTTGCTGTACATAGGCCGGGTCTACGGGGTTCACGCCGCCTTCCCCCTGCACCAGCTCCATCATAATCGCCGCCGTCTTGTCGCTGACCGCCGCTTCCAGCGCCGCGAAGTCATGCAGCGGCAAGTGCGTGAAGCCCTCCGGCAGCGGCGCGAAGCCTTCCTTCACCTTCGCTTGTCCCGTCGCCGTCAATGTAGCCAGCGTACGGCCATGGAAAGACTGATGGAACGTAATGATCTCATACCGTCCATTGCCCTTCACCAGCTGATGATACCTTCTAGCCAGCTTGATCGCGGCTTCGTTCGCTTCCGCTCCCGAGTTGCAGAAGAACACCGCATCGCCGCAGCTGTTGTCCGTCAGCAGCTTGGCTGCCTCCGCCTGATTCGGGATTTGGAACAGATTAGATACATGCCACAGCTGATCCAGCTGCTGTACAAGCGCTTCCTTCACGCGCTGCGGGGCATGCCCCAGATTCGTTACCGCGATGCCGCTCATGAAATCCAAGTACTTGTTGCCCTTGTCATCCCACAGCCAGCTGCCCTCGCCCTTCACAAGCGCAATGGGATAGCGGGCATACGTAGGCAACAGCGATTCCGTCGCCGATACTGTCTTCATCTCGCTCATGACGCTCCTCCTTCGCTTGCCATAATCCGTGTGCCGACGCCGCCTTCTCGCACCGCGCGCGTAAGCACGCCAGGCTCCTGACCGCTCACGATAACGACCTCTTTCACTTGGCCGTGAATGCACTTCATCGCTGCGCGCACCTTCGGAATCATGCCGCCGTAGATGTCCCCGCTGGCGATCATCTCTTCGATCTCAGCATCCGTTACCGACGGAAGCACCCGCTTCTCGCCGTCAATCTCCTTCATTATGCCCGGCACGTCGGTTACGACGATCATGCGCTCCACGCCCAGATGGCTGGCAACCGCGCCCGCAGCCGTATCGGCGTTAATATTATAGCGCTGACCCGAAGCGTCGATCCCGATCGGAGCAATAACGGGAATGTAATTCATCGCCATAACGCCCTCGATCAGAGAAGCCTTCACATCCGTCACATCGCCCACGAAGCCGATCTCATCTGCGTTCTCTACCGGCGCAGCTGTAATTAATCCGCCGTCCACTCCGGACAAGCCTAGGGCGTCCGCTCCGCTTTGCATAATTTTGCGGACAATCTCTCCGTTGATTGCGCCAGCCAGCACCATCTCCACCACGTCCAGCACTTCGTCGCTTGTGACACGCAGCCCGTTCACGAATTCCGAAGCGATACCCAGCTTCGTCAGCGACTCCGAGATCGCAGGTCCGCCGCCATGCACAATCACCGGCTTTACGCCGTCTTGCTGAAGCTCCTTCAACTCCCGGAAGAATTCGTCCGGCAGCGCCGCCAGCGTGCTTCCGCCGCACTTCATGACAAACCGTTGTTCCATTATCTCTTCAACCTCCACCGTCTTCCCGCTATGTCCGATATGCCGCATTAATGCGGACGTAATCGTAAGTCAAGTCGCAGCCCCACGCCGTCGCCTCGCCGTCAGCCATATGCAGGTCCACGTAGATATGAATCGTATCACCCTTCAAATATTCCAACGCCACCTCTTCGTCGAATACGACCGGTCGCGATTGCGTCAACGTTACAATATCGCCAATGGCGATGTCTACCGTATCGGGATTGATCGGTTCACCCGCACGGCCTGCCGCCGCAATAATGCGTCCCCAATTCGCATCCGCCCCGAACGCTGCCGACTTCACAAGCGACGAACCTACGATCGTCTTGGCAATTGCACTGGCCGACTCGTCGCTCACGGCGCCGCGCACCTTTACCTCCACCAGCTTGGTGGCGCCTTCGCCGTCTCTTGCGATCGCCTTGGCCAGCACCTCGCACACATAGCGCAGTGCCGCCTCGAACGCAGCCCAGTCCTTGTGCTCGCTCGTCAACTCGTCATTGCCCGCCAGACCGCTCGCCATTGCGACGAGCATATCATTCGTGCTGGTGTCGCCATCTACTGTAATCATATTGAAGGTCAGGTCCGTCGCCCGGCGCAGCAGCCCTTGCAGCGCTTCGCCGCCGATACAGGCATCCGTCGTGACGAAGCCGAGCATTGTCGCCATATTGGGATGAATCATGCCGGAGCCCTTGGCAGCGCCTGCCACATGAACGGTACGTCCGTCCAGCTCCAGCTTGACGCATACCATCTTCTGCACCAGATCGGTTGTCAGAATCGCCTGGCAAAAATCATCTGCGCCTTCCGCCGTCGCATTCATGCCGGCAGGAAGCCTGTCGATGCCATCACGCACTTTGTCCATCCGCAGGTTCTCGCCGATTACGCCTGTAGAAGCCACTGCCACTTGATCAGCCGATACGCTGATTGCTTCGGCGAACCGCGCGCGCATCTCATAGGCATCCGCCTCGCCTTGCTTGCCTGTGCAAGCATTGGCATTACCGCTGTTCACCAGCACGGCGCGCAGCATGCCGTCTGCTCCGATGCTCTCCCGGGTCACCTTGAGCGGAGCCGCTTGAAAGACATTCGTCGTATACACGCCTGCCGCTGCTGCCGGCACCTCGCATACGATCGCTCCCAGATCATAGCGCGTCGTTTTTTTCAAGCCGCAATGCAGCCCGCCCGCCCGAAATCCTTGAGGCGTCGTAATGGAGCCGTCGGCCACAAGCTGAAACGGTTGATGAATTTGTTCCTGTCCCATTATGGATCGTTTCCCCTTCGTTATGGATATGCCGGGACGAACTGCAGACCTAGCGTCTCATCCCATCCCATCATGACGTTCATATTCTGAATTGCCTGCCCTGCAGCGCCCTTCACCAGGTTGTCGATCACGGACACAATCGTGACCCGATTCGTCCGTTCATCCACTGCAAATCCGATATCGCAATAGTTAGAGCCCCATACTTCCTTCGTAGCCGGCCATTGTCCCTCCGGACGAATGCGCACGAAGGAGCGCCCCTCATAAAACTGCTTATACAGCCCAATAAAATCGCTCAAGCTGCGGTCGCCCTGAATCGTCGCGTACATCGTGGACATGATGCCGCGCGTCATCGGCACGAGATGCGTGGTGAACGTCGTGACGACCGGTACCCCTGCCGCATCGCCAAGCACCATCTCAATCTCCGGAATATGCTGATGCTTGTTCACCTTGTAAGCTTTGAAATTCTCGTTCAATTCGGAATAATGAGTCCCTAGAGATGCCCCTCTGCCAGCCCCGGAGACACCTGATTTTGCATCTATTATAATAGACGCCGGGTCAATCCAGCCCGCTTTCACTGCGGGCACCAGACCAAGCAGCGTAGCTGTCGGATAGCAGCCTGGATTGGATACGAACGATGCTCCGCGCACGTTGTCGCCGTATATTTCCGCAAGCCCGAATACGGCCTGCTCCAAGTAAGCCTTACCCGCTGCGGGCTTGCCATACCACTGCTCATACAACTGGGGCGACTTCAGCCGGTAATCGCCAGACAAGTCGATCACCTTCAGTCCCGCCTCAAGGTATTGCGGCGCCAGCTTCGACGCCACGCCTGCCGGAGTGGCCAGGAAGACGATATCCGCCTTCTCCTTTATCTTCGCGGGCTCCACATCGTCCAGCAGCTCTTCCCGAATGCCCGCAAGATGCGGATAGCCGTCCGTTATCGGCGTCCCTGCGCTGGAAGAGGAGATGACGGAGGTTACTTCCACCTGTGGATGAGAAGCCAGCAGACGAATTAATTCCACGCCGCCATAGCCTGTCGAACCGACGATTGCAATTCCCGTTTTGTTGCTCATGCGATCCTCTCCTTCTGTCTGATTAGTAGATGAAGCTTTTCTATCTGCCTATTCCTGGACTTCTCTTCTGAATAGAAATACATGCTTATGTATATTCGACCGTGTTCACGCGGTCTTCTTTGCATTTCAGGACACCCGTCCTACAACACCTTATTTTACATCAACAATGAGACGAATGAAATACGAGTTAGCATTGTATTATTATACATTCGTATTTATAATAATACAATGCATAATGCGTGGAGATTTATTCTCTCAGAAAGCACCTTTACAAGGATAACGCCACCTTGCGACGTTCCGCACACCTATTCCGCATTGCAGCCGAGGTCACATCGCCTGCAGCTCACCAATCCCACTCTTTCCTTCCTCTAACCAAGGTCACATTGCCTGCGGCTACCCATTCGCATCCTTTTCTAATGCAAAAAAAAGCCTTCCCGAAGGAAGGCTCAAAACGTATATGTAATTCTAAACGTTCATCCTTACTTCTCAGCAGCAATCTCCAACAGCACATCCCGTTCGCGGCACACGAGAGCGAGTTCATCATTCGGCATCGCATCCGTGATGATTCGTTGCACGCCGGAGAGCGGAGCGAAGGAGATGAGCACGCTCGCTCCAAACTTCGTATGGTCTATGACGACATTGCTCTCCTTCGCTTGACTAATCGCAATCCGCTTGATTTCCGCTTCATAAATGTTGGAATTGCTGAAGCCATGCTCGGCACTGACGCCTGTAGCGCCCAGAAATACCCGGTCGAAAGCCATGCCGGCCAGCATCCCCGCCGCTATAGGACCGACAAGCGAATTGGTCGCCTCCACATGCATGCCGCCCGTCATCAGCACAGGCATGCCCTTGCCGGACAGCTCCATCACCACATTCAGCGCATTCGTCACAACGGTCACATTCCTGTTCGGCTCCAGATAGCGGGCGATCTGCGCCGTGGTCGTGCCTCCGTCGATGAAGATCGATTCCCCGGGCTGAACGAGCGAAGCCGCATGACGGCCGATGCGAGCTTTCTCCTCGATCAACAACCCCGTCCGTTCCTGCAAGGCGATATCCTTCCCCACGAAGATAACTCCACCGAATGTCCGCTTAACAGCGCCGGTATCCTCCAGCCGCTCCAGATCACGGCGAATTGTCATCTCCGTAACACCGTAAGTCTCCTTCAGATCGGACACTCTAAGCTCGCCTTCGCGAGTAATGTGATCCAGCATTTGCTGCTGCCTGTCATTTAATTTCGATGTGTTCCCTTTCATCCCCTGCGGCCTCCGATTATCCTCATTCTGTCTCTTTCCATTATCGCCCGCTCTGAAGCTCAGATCAACTCCGACCAGCATGCAGTCTCCATCTTGCAGGAACTGGCTTCATTCAACGTGGACCATGCCGCTTCAGCCCTTGCTCCTCCAGACAGCCCAGCCCGAATCCTGCCACCTTGACACAGTCTCGCTCTGCCTCGGTAAGCACGATAATTGTATGTCAATGCAATCCCAATCCTTCTTTCTTCATTGCTCTCCCTTGCGTCTCCAGACGCCGCACTGCCGGTCATGGTACCAACCGGGCAGTTGCATAAGGACTTCCCTCTGTTCCCAGCCTGACGCGATTCTTCGCTGCACATCTTCCCAGCCGGGAATGCCGCTGACCGCATCCGGCCGTTCCACATTGCAAGCGCCTACGCCGACGGCAGTCAACAGCGTATCCTCTATGGGCAGTCCTCTTGCCAATCCGGACAGAAAACCCGCTATCGTGCAATCTCCCGCTCCAGTAGTTCCTGAGACATCCACCTTATAGCAAGGAGCAAGCAGTTCCTTGTCCCGCCAAGACTCCAGTTCCTCACCCAGCGGTGCGCTGTGTCCCATGCTCCTTAATCGTTGCAGGCTTGCTGACGTGCGCACATACAACCCATATTCGCCAAGCTTGATCGCCGCTACCGCCACTCCCATGCCAAGCAGCTCCGCAGAGAGGGCACCTAGCATATCGCCATCTGCGAACGGCAGCAGCTCACTCGTCCCATGGCGCTCCGCCAGCTCCCTGTATAGCTCAGGCCTCAGCATATATAATAGCTCCTCGAAGCTGGGCAAGAACACATCGACATTCGGCAGCACGCGCTGCAGAATCGCCATCCAATCGGCCTGCCCCGCCATGGAATCCGGATCGGGACGCGCCATATCCAGGGAAATGGTCAGTCCCGCAGCCTTTGCTCCGGCTAACAATCGCTCCAATTCCACGCCTTGTTCTTCATACATCCGCCGCATCAGCGGCGGATAGCCGAAGTGGAACAGCTTCCCTCCGCCATAAGCGTCCGCCGTCACTTCCTCAGACGAAAACGTATCATTCGCTCCCGTACAGTGCAAGAAGATCCGGTCGACTCCAGGCGGGCTGATGACGATCGAGTAGGAGCTGCACTCGCCAGCGGCGACGATCATGCCTTCCGCCAGATGCTCGCCGTAACTCCGCAGGATGGATAGTATCGCTTGTCCGAAGGGGTCGTCTCCCACCTTGCCCATCAGCTTCACGTTCGAGCCGAGACGGTGCAAGGCCAGGCCAGTATTGGGCACCGCGCCGCCCGTTGACAACTGCGCCGCCCCAACATCGATCAGCTTGCCGGGAACGAGCAGCTCCGCAATCCCTTGCCTCCTCTTCCTGCCGTTCATGGCGGGAATGATATCGAGGCAAATATGGCCGGCTACAATGATGTCGGCGCCATCGAGATGCCGCCTGCTCACCCTTCGTTCCCCCAGTCGATCGCTACTGTACTGCCCGTCTTGTGAGACTCCAGCGCCGCCGTGAACAGGCGGTGGCTTCCCGACGCTTCCTCCGGCAGCGCGCAGCTGAACGGCTGCTGCATGCCTTCCTTGCCGTGTACAATCTCGTCGCAGAATGCTGCCCACATTTGCAGAATGGAGTCGGAGAAGCCGAACTCGAATATTCCCCCCGTAATCGTGCTGTAGGCGGATTGATAAGGCGCATCCACGACATGCCAAGCCTGCTGACCGCCCGGCTCGTAAGGCAAGGACGCCACTTGCTTCGGATTTTTCGTCGAGAATTCCGCGGACAGCTTCGTTCCTTGTATACGGATGAACCATGTGTTGGCATGGCCCGGCGCGATCCGCTTCATCGACAGCACCATTGGGAACTGCTGATCCGCCGTCTTCACATCACAAGCGAGAATAGCATTGTCCCATGTCTCGCATGGCGCCATACCGCCTTGTCCATCAGGACGCTCCTCCATAATCTTGTTCAGCAGCGCGCAGACGCTTGCAGGCTTCCAGCCGAATCGGAGTGGCAGATGCAGCACATGCAGCCCCAGATCCCCCATGCAGCCGTATTCGCCGTTAGTGGCAATGCGCCGCTTCCAATTGATCGGCTTGCCGGGGTCCAGATCGCTGGAATGCCAGAAGCCGGCTTCCACCTCGATAATTCGGCCGAATCGTTCTTCCTCTACCCACTTTATAATTTGCTGGACGCCGGGGAAGAATGGGAACTCCGACGAGCTGCGCACAACGACATGCGGATAGTCGCTTATCGCAGCCGAGATCGCTTCATTCGCCGCCCGATCAATGCCGAAAGGCTTCTCTCCCAGCAGATGCTTGCCCGCTGCGATGATATCGATATAGATCTGCTCATGCAGATTGTGAGGAACCGCGCAATAGATCGCTTCCACGTCATCGTCCGCGAGCAGTTCCCTATAATCGGAATACGCTCTGGCGACACTAGGAACATTGTCTTGGAACCACTGCGCGGCAGTGGGATTGGCATCGCAGACGGCGACGATGCGCGGCTCGAAGTCTACGCCGGTCAGATGGCACCAGCGAGCCGCCGCGCTGGCGAACTCCTTGCCCATCAGCCCGCAGCCGATGACGCCGAACGTTATGATTCGCTTCTCCATTAGCTGCGCTCTCCTTCCAGAATCGCCAGCGCCTCATTCACGCCCGCGCCTTCGTGGACGATTTTCATCAGAGCAGAGGTCATAGCGCCAGGATTAGGGTGTTGAATGACATTGCGCCCGTATACAATTCCGGCCGCGCCTTGATTCATGAGCTCCACCGTACGGTTCACAATCTCCTCGTCGCTTGCCCGCCCGCCGCCGCGTACCAGCACGGGAATACCGGAAGCGACTTCGATGACACGATGATATTCCGTCACATCATCGCACGGATCCGCTTTAATAACGTCCGCTCCGAGCTCTACCGCTTGACGCACGAGCGGCATGATTTTGCGAATGTCTCCATCCACCATATATCCGCCCTTCTCTTCGTTAGGCAGCATCACCAGCGGTTCGACCATCAGCGGCATACCGTACTTCTCGCTCTCCGTCTTCAGTACCGCTACATTGCGCACACATTGATGATGGAGCTCCGGCTGATTCGGCAGCAGCAGCAGGTTCACGCATACAGCTACGGCATCCAGGCGCACCGCTTGCTCAATTGCACGGTCAATTAGCTCGCTGAACAGGAAGTGCGGCAACTTATTGCCATAGATATTGGCCGCATCCGTACGAAGCACAAGCCCCGGCTTCCGCTTGCCTGGAATCTCCTGCAGCAATCTCGCTTGACCCGCGCTGAGCTGCACGCAATCCGGACCTGCCTGCACGACCGCTCCGATCGCGCTCTTCATATCTTCGATACCGCCCAGAAAGGAATACTCGTTGAAGAATCCATGGTCGATAGCCACGTCGAAGCACTTGCCCTGCTCGCTGAACATCCTGTTTAATCTCGGTTTACCAATCATTCTTTTAACCTCTCCTCTGCTTTATTCGAACAATTAATGTTCATTTATAACAAAATGATATACCAAACAAACAAGGTTGTCGAGTATTATTAAAAAGAGCCCCGCCAATCAGATACCATGCTCTGATCAACGAGACTCATTATGGGCGTGCATGCGATTCGTTCGCTTATCGATGATCTTCCAGCCTGAAGCCCTCGCCATGAACCTCGGCCGTATTGCTAATGATCACGAAGGCACTGGGATCAATCGCTCGCACAAGCTGCTTCAGCTTGGGAACTTCATTCTGAGATGCGACGACCATAAGCACCGTCTTGCCCGCCCCGGTATAGCCGCCATGCCCGTCCAGACGCGTCAGACCACGATTCAGATCGTGCAGAATGCCTTCTGCCACCTCCTCAGCGCGCTCGCTAATAATGAACGCAATCTTGGAGAGCTGCAGGCCGTTCTGCATGAAGTCAATCGTCTTGCTTGTCACGAACGTGGCGATCAAGGCGTATAGGGACGTCTCCGGCGTGAACACGAACCCCGCTGCAATGATGACCATCGCATCGAACATCACTATCGCGATACTGTAGGGAAGCCCTGTCAACCGGTGCACCATCTGCGCCGCCAGATCAAGCCCGCCTGTAGAACCGCCGCCGCGGAATACAAGACTGAGACCCAAGCCGATGCCGATGCCGCCATAGATGGCCGCAAGGAGCGGATTCAGCGTGGGATTAGGAACATGAGCCGTTAACAATACGAATAAAGGAAGGAACGTCGATCCAAGCACAGCCTTGGCCCCGAACTTCTTGCCAAGCAGCCACAATGCAAGCAGGAATAGCGGTATATTAACCAGCCATTGCGTTACCGCCGGCGTAATGCCCACCAGCTCCTTCACCAGAATCGACATGCCGGACACGCCGCCTGCCGCTATGCCGTTCGGCACTAGGAACATATTAAAGCTGAGCGCCACAGCCATACATCCGATAATGATCTGAATAAAATTCCACGCCGCTTGCACCCCCGGATTGAGAGGCTTACTCCCTCTTCGTCTCGTTAACCATTGCGTCATTGTTTCCCACTCCTTTGATCTCTCACAAAAAAGAGCTCCACACCCGTTACGGTTGGAACTCTCCCCTTCCGAGGCAGTAAGCCCCGGGCACTCCATAACTTGCCCATATGTCAATTATTCCGATGGTTTGCCGACCTGATGACGCAGATAGCCGTCGATGAACATATCCAGATCACCGTCCATGACCGCACCCACATTGCCCGTCTCTACCGATGTACGATGGTCCTTCACCATGCTGTACGGATGGAACACATAAGAGCGAATCTGGCTTCCCCATGCGATCTCGGACTGTTCGCCGCGAATCTCAGCCAATTCCTTCATCTGCTCCTCAATTCTGCGCTCATACAACTTGGAACGAAGCGTCTTCATCGCCCGATCGCGGTTCGCAATCTGGGATCGCTCCTGCTGGCAGGCCACAATAATGCCTGACGGAATATGCGTAATCCGAATCGCCGACTCCGTCTTGTTGACGTGCTGGCCGCCCGCGCCGCTGGCACGGTACGTATCCACCTTCAGATCCTCCGAACGAATCTCGATCTCGATGGAATCGTCAATCTCCGGTACGACATCGCAGGACGCGAAGGAAGTATGCCTTCGGCCGGCGGAGTCGAAGGGGGAGATGCGCACCAGACGGTGCACCCCTTTCTCCGCTTTCAGGTAGCCATAGGCGTTGTATCCCTTGATCAGCATAGAGACGCTCTTGATGCCCGCTTCGTCGCCAGGCAGGTAATCCAGCAACTCTACCTTGAAGCCTCGCTTCTCCGCCCACCGCGTATACATCCGGTACAGCATCAGACCCCAGTCCTGCGACTCCGTGCCGCCCGCGCCAGGATGCAGCTCCAGGATCGCGTTCAACCGATCATACGGTTGATTGAGCAGCAGCTGCAGCTCGAAATCCTCGATCTTGGCCTGGAGAGCCTCTACGCCTTCCGCAAGCTCGGCTTCCATCGCCTCGTCGGGTTCCTCTTCCGCCAACTCCAGAATCATGGCCAATTCTTCCTGATCGTTGTTCAGTCGGTCATACTGCTCCACCACCGATTTAACGGCATTAAGCTCCGCAATGACGCCTTGCGCACGCTCATTATCGTCCCAGAAGTCGGGAGCGGACATCTTCTCTTCGAAGTTGGCAATTATCTCTTGCTTCAGATCTAAGTCAAAGAGACCCCCTAAGTTCCTGGAGTCGCTTCGCCATCTCGCGAAGGTCTTGCTTCACCGTAATATCGATCATCGCTTTCGCCTCACCTTACTTCATAATTACTTGCCGTGACACTGCTTGTATTTCTTGCCGCTTCCGCACGGACACGGATCGTTGCGGCCTACGCGCTCCTCACGGCGAACCGGGCGCTTCTCTTGCGATTCTCCTCCGCCGCTTGTGGACGTCGTCTGTCCCTTCACGACTTCCTGACGCTGCAGATTGCTCTCGACGCGCGCCTTCATAATATACTTCGACACTTCTTCCTGTATCGTCTCGATCATCGCCTGGAACATCTCGAAGCCTTCGAACTGGTATTCGCGAAGCGGATCCGTACCGCCGTAAGCGCGGAGATGGATACCCTGGCGCAGCTGATCCATCGCATCGATATGATCCATCCACTTGCTGTCTACCGCGCGCAGCACGACGACCTTCTCGAATTCGCGCATCGTCTCCTGTCCCATCTCTTCTTCGCGCTGGTCGTAATATACCACCACTTTGTCATAGATGAACGTGACAATCTCTTCCTTCTCCTTGCCCCACAGATCGTCCTTCGACAGAGAGCCTTCCTCCAGAAGAGAAGAGTGAACATACTCCACGATAGCTTCCAGATCCCAATCCTCCGGAATATCCTCGGAGCAATGCGCCTCCACCGTACGTTCGATGACCGGCTTGATCATGTTCATCACTTCGCTGCGAATGTCGGCCGACTCCAGTATGTCACGGCGCTGCTTGTAGATCACTTCGCGCTGTTGATTCATCACATCGTCATATTGCAAGACGACCTTTCGCGTATCGAAGTTGTTGCCCTCCACGCGCTTCTGAGCCGATTCAATCGCACGGGTAATCATCTTGCTCTCGATCGGTTGATCTTCCTCCAGACCGAGACGATCCATCATCGCCATGATGTTCTCCGCGCCGAAGCGGCGCATCAGCTCATCTTGCAGCGACAGGTAGAACTGCGAGGAACCAGGGTCGCCTTGACGGCCGGCACGGCCGCGCAGCTGATTGTCGATCCGGCGGCTCTCATGGCGCTCTGTACCAATAATATGCAGACCGCCCGTCTCTGCTACAGATTCGCCCAGCAAGATATCCGTACCGCGTCCAGCCATATTCGTCGCGATCGTCACCGAGCTGGCTTGTCCCGCACGGGAGATAATCTCCGCCTCTTCCGCATGGAACTTGGCGTTCAGCACTTTATGCTGCACACCTCTACGCTTCAGCATCGCCGACAGCTTCTCGGAGTTCTCAATGGAGATCGTACCGACCAGTACCGGCTGTTTGTTGCCATGACGCTCCACAATCTCCTCCACGACGGCCTTGAACTTGCCTTCCTCCGTCTTGTAGACCACATCGGGCATATCCTTCCGAATCATGGAACGGTTCGTCGGCACCTGAATCACATCAAGCCCGTAGATACGGCGGAATTCTTCTTCCTCTGTCTTCGCCGTACCCGTCATACCGGCCAGCTTGCGGTACATCCGGAAGTAATTCTGGAATGTAATCGTCGCCAGCGTCATGCTCTCATTCTGAACCTTCAGCTGCTCCTTCGCTTCGATCGCCTGATGCAGCCCATCGCTGTAGCGGCGACCCGACATGAGACGTCCCGTGAATTCGTCGACGATGACAACTTCCTCTTCTTGCACCACATAATCGACGTCACGCTTCATAATGACATGCGCCTTCAGCGCCTGTTGAATATGATGGTTGATCGTCACATTGGCATGATCGAACAAGTTCTCAATGCCGAAGGCACGCTCTGCCTTCTCCACGCCGGCCTCCGTCAGCAGCACGTTGCGCAGCTTGATGTCGACTGTATAGTCCTCTTCTTCCTTCAGACGGACGACGAAGCGGTCAGCTGCATGATACAGCTCCGTAGACTTCGCAGCTTGTCCGGATATAATAAGCGGCGTCCGCGCTTCGTCGATCAGGATGGAGTCCACCTCATCGATGATGGCGAAGTGGAGCGGACGTTGTACCATCTGCTCCTTATATAGCACCATATTATCGCGCAGGTAATCGAATCCGAACTCATTGTTCGTTCCGTACGTAATGTCGCAGGCATAAGCTTCCTGCTTCTCCGCATGAGACAAGCCGTGCAGATTACAGCCGACGGTCATGCCCAGGAAGTTGTAGAGCTTCCCCATTATCTCGCTGTCGCGCTCTGCCAGGTAGTTGTTCACCGTAACCACATGAACGCCTTTACCTGTCAGCGCGTTCAAGTAGACAGGCAATGTCGCCACGAGCGTCTTACCTTCACCTGTCTTCATCTCTGCGATCTTGCCTTCGTGCAGTACCATGCCGCCTAGCAGCTGTACGTCGAAGTGTCGCATGCCCAGCGTCCGCTTCGACGCTTCCCGCACGGTCGCATAGGCTTCTGGCAGCAGCGCGCTCGTCTCCTCGCCCTTCTGAATACGCGCTTTGAATTCATCTGTCTTCGCACGAAGCTCGTCATCTGATAATGCGGCGAACTTGGACTCCATGCCGTTTATTTCTTCAACCGTGCGCATGATCCGCTTCACTTCGCGCTCATTTGCGTCTCCGAATATCTTCTTTACCAATCCGAGCATGGTTTTCCCCTTTCGGTAGTAGGACTGTTTATTTTAAATTGTAACAGTTTGTTCAATCCCTCGCAATCCGGCAGGACTGCGTAAGAAAGCCCGCCTCGGAATGAGACGGGCTGTTATAAGCTTCATGTATGATTGCTGATGTTCTTAGGCTCGCCAGCCATAATATCTTAACCTTGCTCGATTAATCCGTACTTTCCGTCGTTCCGCTTGTAGACAACGTTCACTTCCTTGTTGTCAGCGTTGGCGAATACGAAGAAATTATGTCCGATCATATTCATCTGCAGGATCGCTTCTTCCACATCCATAGGCTTCAGAGTGAATCGCTTCGTACGAACCAGCTCCAGTTCGTCTTCTTCCTCCTCAGCTACGCTGACCGCAGCCGAACCTTCCTCTCTGAACAGGGCCTTCACGCCGCTGCCGCCCTTGAACTTGCGGTTCACCTTCGTCTTGTGCTTGCGGATCTGACGTTCCAGCTTATCCACCACCAGATCGATGGATGCGTACATATCCTCGCTTCTTTCTTCGGCTCTGAGCATAACGCCGACAAGCGGAATCGTAACTTCTACCGTATGCTGTCCCTTCGTAACGGATAGAGTAACATGAATTTCGGAGGTTATCGGAGTTTCGAAATACTTCTCCAATCTGCTAAGCTTCTTCTCGACGTAATCTCTCAGTGCTTCTGTCACCTGGAAGCGTTGGCCTCGAATGTTGCAATTCATGGGGCATTCCTCCTTTACTTGTCCTTATTATAGCATATGCAAGAGCCCAATTCAAAATTGATTTTGGTTTATTCAAAATTTTCTGATAATCATTTTCCGACTGTTCACTTTCTTGTCAAAATCGGTCCCCGGCATACGGCAGCGACTTATTATAGACATAGAAAAACCCCGGAAATCCGGGGTCTGTGTGAGTTAGGCACTGTCAATCAAATCATCTATAATGTGGCTTATAATAGCCGGATGATTACAGTTTGACTACGTTTGCAGCTTGTGGACCGCGTGCGCCTTCAACGATGTCGAATTCAACCGCTTGGCCTTCTTCCAGCGTCTTGAAGCCTTCTGTTTGGATCGCGGAGAAGTGAACAAATACGTCGCCGCCTTGCTCAGTCTCGATAAATCCATAGCCTTTCTCTGCGTTAAACCATTTTACTTTACCTTGCATGTGCAAACATTCCCTTCATCTTCAAATACTGTGTGACCTCATTAGGTCCGGCCCACAATTTGACTATACCACCGCAATTATGGAATTGTCAAACAATTTCTTGAAAACGGATTCATGAGGAGTTCACATTGGATAACCTTCAAATAAAAACCGGATATATCTGGAATGATCTTGCCATTTGCTTACTTTATTAAATAGCACGGAGTCATTGCAAAAGGAAACTTTCTGATTTCAACATCTTGATGTTTAAAATAATCATCAACTGCCTTAGTTTCACCCGGAAACGTTCCATAATCATCCATTATCAATATTCCGCCTTTAACCAATCTTGGATACAAGTGCTCTAATATTGTAATGGAAGGCTCATAAATATCAGTATCAAGATTCAAAACCGATATTTTCAACTCCGGGTGTTGTTTTACATAATCAGGAACTGTCTTTGTAATATCGCCACTCACAAGCTCAATTTGTTTATTAATGCCTTTATGGCTTAACACTTCATATAATTGATCTACAGAGATACTGTCCTCTCCTGCTCCTGCAATGAATTTTTCTCTGAACTGGATATCATCTTGAAAGTTTGTTTCCGGAAACTTACCAAATATATCAAAACCAATTATTTTTTTCGAGAAAGGTGAGGATAGTAGTTCTCTATACATGGCAAACCTCAAAAGAGACGCGCCTTTAAAAACACCACATTCTATAATAGCACCCGGTAGATCATTTGCCATTTTAAACAATTCATAGTGTGCCATCATTTTACTCATTCTTGTAATATCGCAAGAAAGATAAAAATTATTTTCATATTCAAATGATTTAGTAAAGTCTGGAAGTGTTATGATGACACTCAACCTTCTTTCCAACAATTTTCTACTCTTTATAGGATATGATGAGATCACATAATTCCCTAACGCACCCCTGACCGCCTCTTCGTTCACAAATGTACTGTACAAAGCTGCGAACAGTTGGGTGAGCATCATACGGAGAAGCGGAAAGAGCAACCTGCTTCAAACTTTCCAAATCGTTAACGTCATCACCAATATAAGCTGTTTTCTGATAATGATACTCCGGATTATCCATGAAAAACTGTTTTAAAAATGTATCTTTATTTTTTACTCCCATAAAAAGATAATCCACGTTTAACTTCTCAGCTCTTGCTCGTACAACCTCTATATCTTCCGCAGTAAGAAGCATGACCTTAACACCGGTATTCTTGAGAAGTTCAATACCTTTACCGTCTCTCGTATTAAACTTTTTCAATTCATCCCCACTTGTGGAATAATACATTCCCGCATCTGTCAAAACACCATCGACATCAGATATGAGAAGATTGATTTCGGGGATAACCTCTTCTAAGGAAAGAGCATCTTTCAACCTCAATAATTTCAACTTTTCAGCGACTTCCCAATCCGTTATTCCATCCAGCTCAAAATACGTATCTTCCGGCATTTCATACATGGCTACATTGCCAGAGATTCTGCATCTAGTAGTAAGCAATAAGTCTCTACTCGTAATATATATGGCACCGTTCTCGACCAAATAACCGTTCCAATCTTGTCTTCTTGGCCTTTGAGATGGAGTATAATTCAAGGGCAATGCAAAATGATCACTTTCGCCCCAAATGAACCGCTTCTGACGAACTACTGATACCAAGCTATCCGCCTTTGATGCTTTCCATTGAGTTAATGATTGATATATGTCTTGCGATTCAATCAAAGGAGAGGTCGCCTGTAAAAGGACAACATGACTAAAAGAAAAAAGGTTTGCAAATTCTAACATCGCACTTTCAGTTGTTGCAGTATCGCTAGCACTTTCAACGCTACGGTCAATAACCACTACATTTGGGAAGCCAAATTCCTCAACCGTTTTCTTTATTAAACTATCATCTGTCGATACAAATACCTTTTCAATTTCCTCGCATTTTGCGGCCGCTGCGACGGTCCAATAGACTAATGGCTTTCCACAAAAAGGCTTAATATTCTTATGAGGAATACCTTTACTTCCACCTCGTACTGGAATAAAAGCAACCGTTCTTAATGATTTTTCCATTTTAGTTTATCCCTTTGTTCTTTCTCTATGTCTAACATTCCGCTTTCCTTATAAGTAAGAGCTTTTTCTACTGCAGTTAAATTTCTGGCTAACCTTCTCAACCCGTCAGGTTCAAGGCTTGCAGCGTGGTCTGTCCCTTTCCAAGTTCTATTTAGAGTAAAATGTCTTTCAATCGTGGTAGCACCTAAAGTATACGCAGCAACGTCTACGGCAATCCCCAGATGATGGCCAGAAAATCCAATTTCCTTCACAAGATGCCCGTACTGCTGCTTCAATCTGGATATTTCATACAAACAAATATCTTCGAAAGGTACAGGATAGCCCGAAGTACAACTATACAAAACGAGATCTTTTGCTCGTTTATTCTTTACAAAAAACTCTACAATTTGGCTTTCTTCCTCTTTTGTGGTCATACCCAGTGATAGATGAATTTCTCCATCAAACTCACTGCAAAGATACCCAAGCATATCAAAATGTAAATTTAAAGCGGAAGGAATTTTTATAAACTTGGGTTTTAATGTGTTTATATCCATGGCAGAACTAAGGTCCCAAACGGATGTGCTGTACTCGATTTGATACTCATCACACCATTTCTTCAACTGTTTATGCTGTTCCAAGTCCAGCTCCAGATATTCCCTATGCTCTCCATAAGTACTGCCGTAAGATTGATGAGGGTTTG
Organism: Paenibacillus chungangensis; assembly: GCF_042675905.1. Taxonomy (NCBI): domain Bacteria; kingdom Bacillati; phylum Bacillota; class Bacilli; order Caryophanales; family Paenibacillaceae; genus Paenibacillus; species Paenibacillus chungangensis. The sequence continues at coordinate 52,673 of NZ_JBHTJZ010000068.1, forward strand.
GATGAGGCGCATGGTATTGGTCTTCCGTTAATAATTCTTTGTTATTTCTCTTTTGAAATTTCACAGCATCCACTTTACAGAACACCGCTGCCATCATAATCATTTCTTTAGCAATATCCATATCACCTTTATGATTACAGCCTATCTCCGCAATAACTCTTGGTTTCATGAAGTGTCCTCCTCTAATGTAACTTTTTATGAACAATTTTGTGGCATTAAACAAGCAACTAACGTATCACACATGCCAATACTAGCCAGCTGCTTTTCATAGGCGTGATGAAGATCCGGCGTGTTCATGAAATCCCATATTTGATGACCGCCAGGCAACTCTTTCGAGAGCCAATGCAAGTGATTGGACAAAGGATATCTTTGGACCTGCTTAACGTACTGGACGCGGTATCCTGAATTCAACGCGAGCTTACTTAGTGTCTCTGGAGTAAATAAAAACAAATGGCAACTCCAATATGTAAAGTCGGCAAATGATTCAGATTCATATAATTGTAGTAATGCATCATTAGCACTTGGAACCTCTATAATCAATTTTCCGTTTTTAGTTATGTTCTCCTTCAACCTATTTAAAATGGCACCGGGATCCGACAGATGCTCTAGAACATGAAATAAAGAAATAACATCATATTTTTCTGTAACATCATCTATTGATCGCATAGTTTGTATACCATCAATATCATTCAGGGTTCTGCGAATGGTGTTATCCAGTTCTACACCATGTACAGAAGCGGCAATTTGTTCGGCTAGCTTAAGAAAGCCTCCACCTCCGCAACCAAAGTCCAATATTTTTTTGTTTATTATAGAATCCTTCATCATATTAAAACGCCGTTGATCGTCATTTAAAGAATTATTCCTATATTTTCTTAAATCGATTGCTCCTCCTAGCATAGAAGATTCTTCATAGTACTCATCATTAATATGATTGAATGAGGATAGGAAAACCAATCCACAGTTTTCACACTCCATCACGTTTATATCTGGATTATCGCGGACACCAGTATGTCTTAGAGAGAATTGTTCCCCATCGCATAGGTAACATTTACTTTGCAACATCATTTTTGTTGTCTCCTTTGTCCGCATTTATGTCTAAATTCTTTATTCTATTATTTGTTTCAATGATGATTTCCTTTATTATCGGCGTTTTCAACAACATCGCCTTTAATAAGGGTTTCATTACATTTTGAAGTAGTTCCACTCTTCTCCTTACATCTTTCTCTGTTGAAAATTGGGTGAAGTCTCTTTCAAAATCATAGAGTTCATTTCTACATATTTTGAGATACAGACCTTTAAATGAATGACTATCTAAAACAATCTTCCACTCAGAGTGAATAGAGTGAAATAAGCTCCTTAGATTTTTTTCTTTCATTTTTTTTGATTTTAAAGCTTCATTAATCAAATGATCAATATGAGTCAATCGTTTTTCAATATCATCTATCTCTGGTACAAGGTTTTCAATTTGTTGTGCGACTATAGTTTTTTGTGCTTTCGAATAATCTGTTAGATGGGCCATCCTGCTTAGTAAAGCATCATCATTCACTTGCGTTTCAATTAAAGAAGCAAATACTTCCTGAATGGGCTTAAACGGAGCTCCCTTTATTTTTGCTCCCTTTGAACTACAATTAATAAATGGATAATTAGGGTGCTTATGCAATAGATCCTCTATATCAGATAATGTTAATTTCATCATCTGGTTAGTACGATTCATAGTGCCTTTTACATTTTCAATTTCCAAATCAGCATTCCGGATAACTTCATTCATTTTTTCCTTTGAAAATTGTTTCGCCCCGGAAGCATACATCTGATCGGTTGGATACGATAAATCTTGACCGGCCAAAACAATATCGCGACAGCCCATATAAATAGCCGCTTGAATTGCTATTCCTGTAACAGATAGATTTGACTGGAATACCGGATCGTTATCATTTAATTTTAGAAAATAAGTACTTGTCAAATCATTATTTAAAAACATATGGATCATATTGTTTTTTTGATGGTCGATAACTTGATAGTTAATCATAGGTGCATACAGTAAAGGAATGTTGTTTATTTCAACACCATTGAACATGACATTATTTTCTTCGCCTCCATCAATGGATACGATAAGATGCGGTTTTAATCCATAATGGAGTAATGATTGTATCGTTGATCCCGCTGCAATAATTAGAGCATGTTTCTTCAGCTTTTTAATCCAGTCTATTTCTGCCTCCAAAGAAGGTCCTGCACCGACTATTACAGCCGGAACCCCTTTAAACTCCCCTTTTAATCCCAAGATTGATGGGGTTGAAAGTACACGGGCCATGTTATACATACTATTTTTCACCCATTGAATCCCCGCTGTTTCATTCATTAGTAAGGAGCTTTTATAATTTAAGATAGCGTTACTGGCATCCTGGATAAATTGCTCCTTATTAGTTGTATTTATTTTGTTATACACAGGGATTGCTATAAATTCCGGTTCATCCACTTTATATCGCAAATAACGATAAAACATTCTATCTCTTGGTTCTTTTTGATCGCCTACAACAAACTCAGCGATATTTAGTTGATGAAATAAATCTTCAAACGAAATAACTTCTAATGCAGCTAGAAAGATTTGAATATCTGGTTCATATATATACAAGCTGTGACCAGAATAAGTCTGTGAATAACATTGCACATGATAACCGAAGCCAAAGCCATATACAAAAACGTGTGATTTTTCATCCCCTTTAACAGATAGGCTTTCAACCCATTTCTTCGCTTCATACATAGGGTCAAATTTACTATAGTAATATATTGGATGATCGTTGTTTGTGCTTATATATAAATTTGGCATACTGTTCCTGGTATAAATAACTTGATAGTTTTCTTGATTTCTCATTGTGTCTTCTATTTGGGTATATAGCATCGGATGCTTTTGACGAAAATACTCTTTATTCGCCTTAAAGCGTTGCGACTTTATGCTTTCCTTTTCTCCCAGTTCTGCAGCTAATGTATGAAGCAATGCATTCAATTCATACCTAATATGATCACTTGCTCCCCAGTAATCCTCATTGTCCATGTATTGATTCAAGCTGTAAAATAAGGTTTCAAATTGTTGCATGCTATTATAAATGAGAGTTTGGTTGACGAGTCCCAATTGTTCTGACATTCTGCTATTCAAGAAATTTAATGTCTTATATAAATTATTCATTCCTTCAATTAATTGTCCAAATTCATTCCAAGCATTGTCTATTTTAGAATCCATCAGAACATCAGCCATATAAGAACAACTATCTATTAAATTGGGCAGATAATCTCTCACTTCATCTAGAACCGAGTTGATTTCCTTTAAAACGTTAGACATTTTTATCCCCCTGTAGAGTTACTCGTTCCAGTTGATGAACTCTTTCAATAGCTTCTTCAAGATAACTCAACAACTCTGGAGAATGTTTAATAATCGCATCAAACAATTGACCGAGCACCCGCTCGAATAAACGAGCTTTTTTTTGAATATTTCTTTCCTCACTTAATTGACGCTGGTATCGATCAAATTCAATAATTTTATTTTTGAGCGCATATTGATAAATTGTATTAAGAGGAATACTTTTTACGAGATCTCCCCAATCTTTTTCAATACTGGACATCATTTTCAAACATTTGTTTGGGTTTGTTCTACTTAATTCCATTAACTTTTTTAATCGATTATTCATTCGATGGGTAAGTTTAATACTATTTTGCATTTGCTGCGGTAACGCAAATAATTTCTCTTTCATTTCTGATTGTTTATTGTAATGATATTTTTCATTTTTAAATATATCTTCAATTGTCATACTAACTTTATCCGAACTCATTCTCTTCACTATGTCACCCATAGGTTCATATACAGCATGTTTTATTTTCGCGCCTTTACTTGATGCATTAATAAACTTCACGTCAGGAAATAAAGTAAGCATATTTTCAAAGTTTCTTAAGGTAACCAGCATAGTAGTTGAGATTTTATTGTTTGAGCCTTTGTTATTTTCTATCCATTGATCAGCTTCAGATAAGATGGATAGTTTTTCTTTCTCTGAGAATTGTTTCGCACCTGGCGCATACATACTATCGGATGGATAGGATAAGTCCTGTCCTGTAAAAATAACTTCCTTGGCCCCTAAATATATGGCTATTTGAACAGCTGTTCCACTAACCGAATTAGTCTCTTTAAAAACCGGATCTCCATTCGCTTCAGAATAGCCCATAATATATTTTGATATATAGTCATTTTTCAAATAAGCGTGATAGGTTTTCTCATATTGCAAGTCAACAACCCGATAATCAATTTGAGGGCAATATATGAAAGGAATGTCCTCACGATTAATAGGTTTAAATGCAACGTAATTTTTATCCGAACCGTCTATTGAAACGATAAGATGCGGTTTAATACCAAAATGTTGTAGTGACTGAACCGAAGATCCCGCTGCAATAATAAGACAATGATCCCTTAACTGTTTCAGATATTCAACATCCGCCTCCAATGACGGGCCTGCTCCTACCACAATAGCCGGTATACCGTCTAATCTCTTATTTAAAGTTCGTACTGAAGGGGTTGATAAATTGGCAGCTATGTTGTTCAATATATTCTTTGTATGCTTGATATATCGATAATCCAACGTTTTTTCATTAAGTTTAAATTTAGATGCACAATATTTTAAATGCTGTAATAAAGTGACTTTATGCTCTTTGAAGTATTTTTGGTATTTCGGTAAATCTTGTATGTTGAGCTTACTGCCTGTTTTCACACAAAATCTTTCCAACAATAATTCAACATCATCCAATTCCTTAACACCTAAAGCAAAATCTACTATGTCGATACCTGCTAATGTTTCTTCCCAGTTAACGGCATACATTGAAGCCAAAAATACTTGAGGGTCCGGTTCAACTAAAAATATTTTGATTTTTGGATATTTTAATGCAAACTCTTTTAAATGATATCCAAAACCAACACCGAACAATAAAACGAATTGACTTTCTTTAACATCCTCAACACTGCCTGCAACCCATCGTACTACTTCGGTGTTTATGTCATACTCGCTGTACATATTAGTAAATTGACCGGATGGGGTATTCAAGTATAGATTGGCGTTTCCGTCTTTTGATGAAATGATCTGATAATTCAATTCATCTCGTTGTAATTGAAAAACTCGATCATAGATTAATGGATACTTCTCCTGTAGAAACAATAAGTTGGTTGAAAACTGCTTATTGCTTTCTTCTTCCGTTTTCCCAAGAAACAATAATAAGCTATGAAATAGAGGAATAAATTCATAACGTATAATATCCCCAGCCATAACAAACTCATCTGCGTCGGTATGCTCATTGAATCGTGCGAAGATGACTTCTATTCTTGCAATATAATCATTTATTGGTTTTTTCCATGCATGGTTGCTTTCCACATGTATTAACATATTTTCAATCTCAACTAGTGTCTTATACAGATCATCTATCGCTGTTACGATTTGACCAACAAGCAACCATGATTCATTGTTCATATTCCCATAAAAGGAATCACCGACAATTGTAGATACATCTATGAGCTGCGGCAAAAAATCAATAAGTTCATCTGTTATATGGTTAATTTCCTGCTTTAATCCCACAAGTAATCCACCTTTATATATATTGTTTATGTATATATCGGAATATTGGACCTTAATCATAAGAAAGGCTGCTAGGAAATTTTTACCTAGCAGCCCTGAAATCAGTTTCTTGTGTCAACAAAAAAACTGTTAGCGGAGTGAATTTGCTCGTATTTTTTCTTCTGTATACTAGCTTCTTGCAGTTTATAAAGCTTACCGCTTGCCTCGTTCATCAGATCTCTCATACGAGCTTCAATCACTTGATCATGTTCGGTAATTTGACGAAGCTTACTTTTATCCTCTTGCGAAAGCGGCTCGTTAGAATCACTCATTTTTACTATCACTTCATCTCGCAATTCCACTAAATGCAGCAGTGTCTCCATGTCAGCATCATTAATATTCTGGGAACATGAAATCGTTTTTTCATGCAATTTATGCAGTTCATGCATTATACTGTACCCACTTGATAGGCGCCACCTTTTGCGGAAGATTTTTCAGCTTCCTTCCACGTCTCAAGTAGATCTTTAAGATGCACAAGCACCTCTCCTGCAATTTTTGCATCTTTCTGCACATTTGCCTGAATCAATTGATGAAGTAAATATTCATAAATTCGAATTAATTCATTGGATATCTCATAATCAAAATCAAGCGATGCAATTAGTTCATGCACAATTGCTTGAGCTTTCTTCAACTTCTCATTTGCCATATCATAATTTTTAGTTTCAATTGCTTCAATCCCTGCTTTCGTAAATCGCACTGCTCCTTCAAATAGCATAATAAGCAGCTTACTACCCGTAGCTGTGTTCACGGAAGACTGTTGATAAATACGATATGGTGAATTTTGCAATTAGCACACCCCTTTTTAACTACTCATAAAACTACTGAGCATACCTGCCTGACTATTAAAACGATTAATTGCTTTTTCCATTGCAGTAAATTGTTTATAATATTGCGTTTCCATTCGATTGAGACGGTCCATTAAAGCATCTTCTCTTTTTTTCATTTCACGAAGTTCTCTGCCTATTACAGAATCCTCTTTGAAAGTACCATTTAAATCTGTACTTGTAAGAGAAGTTCCCGCTTTGTCAGATAATCCTTTCAAAGCTGTCATACTTGATGCAGACATCTGCTTAAATACACCTGTCGAGCTATTTGTGAACAGGTCTATAACGGCATCAGAATTTGCATCCAAAGCATCGCGCAATTTCTCTTCATCCAGTATTAGTTTCCCCTTCTCTGTATAACTTCCTGTTGAAATACCTATGGAAATTTTATCCCCATTGCCGTCAACAACTCCGCTAATGAGAGAGGTTGCAGTAATTCTTAATTCCGATACCAATTGGGATAACGTACTGTCATTTCTTAGCGTTCCACTTCTAGCTTTTTCTTCCCATTTTTCAATTTCATCTTCAGTCATTTCTTTTTTCTCAGCACTGGATAGAGGCTTGTAGCTACGATAATTGGCTTCAGATACTTCAGAATTAATTGAACTAATTAAACTGTTGTATTCTGTTACAAATGACTTAATGGTATCAATGATTTTACTCGTGTCTTGAACAGCAGTTAGTGAGACAGTTTCCCCGGGATTTGTTGATTCTTTCACAGTAAAATCGAAACCATTTACATTAAACCGATTACTGGACTGTTCATAATTAATACCGTTAATATTCACTATTGCATTCTTACCGACTCGTGATGAGTCTGGAGTATCGAAGATAGGATCTGTTAATTCCAACATACCTTCTCCTGTTTTAGTCGCCGCTATTGAGAATTGTCCCGTATCTGCATTATAAAGAGCTGTAGCTTTCAAAGAGCTAGAATTGCTATTTATGGCTTTGGCTAGCTCGTCTAATGAAGCAGTTTTAGCTAAAGAGATCGAACTTCCGTTAATTGTAATTTTTACATTTGAGGGATTAGCTGGATCTTCTAAAAAGCCCACGCTGCCTAAATCGCCTGTTCCAAATGTGTACACATGATTTTCTGAGGTAGCCACTTGAGTGACTTCTACATTGAGCGTCCCAGATGCTGTCGAATTGGTGGCATTCATCATAATCGAACTAGTAGCTCCGCTTAATTCAGTCGATTTAGCGTTAATGGAATTAGATAAATTAAACGAGGCCAATTTATTGTTGCGAAAATCAATAATTTTAGCGTTCATGGAACGATAATCTTCTCTCTGCCATTCAACCTTTGTACGATCTTTAACCAAGTTATCATACGTTTTTCTCCGAGCTTGCATAAGCTCTTTTACCATATTGTCAATATCTAGTCCTGACGCAAAACCTGACAACCTCATTATATTTTCCTCCTTTTAGGCCTTTTCATCTACAATAATTCCTGTTAACTCCATAATTTTCGTAGCAATATCCAGCAACTTCTCTTCAGGAATCTGCTTGATAACCTCTCCGCTTTCTTTATTGACTACCTTATAAACAATTTGATTGGTTCCCTCATGCACCGAGCGTTTGATTTGAGTATCCGTACTTTGAATAGCTTGAATGACATTTTCAATATTTGAAACTAATTGTTGACGACGCTCTTCAGACATTGAAGGATTTCCACTTTTCTCATCAATTGTACTCTGCGTTTTTTGAATTGTACGTTCAGCACCGTTGCCTATATTTTTGTCAGTAAAATAACCCGCCGTGGTTCCTGCTGATGATATATTGATCATCTTTATCCCACCTCGATACGATAGTCGCTTACTATTATTATCGGTTAAATTCTGGTTTTCTTTAGTATTATTTCGTCAAAAAAAGAGGACCTCGGAATATCCAAGGTCCTCCTCTCTCATTCTATTATTGCAACAGTGATAGCACACCTTGCGGTTGCGAATTAGCTTGCGCCAACATCGATTGAGAAGCCTGCAGAAGAATATTATTCTTCGTCAGTTTCACCATCTCGCTTGCCATATCCGTGTCACGAATACGAGACTCGGCAGCTGTCAAGTTCTCAACTGTTGTACCAAGGTTATTGGACGTATACTCTAGACGATTTTGTGTCGCACCTAGCGTTGCACGCTGTGTGGATACATTCTCAATTGCAGTTTCAATCGCAGTCAGGGCAGTGGTGTCATCCAATCCTGTAAACCCAGATGTGCTAATTGCAGCAATTGTGATGGTTTGAGTCGAATCGTCAGCTTGAATTGTGGCGCCAGCAGTAATATTGATACCATTAAACTTCGTATCGCTCATAATGCTATCAATTTGTGCGCCAAGCTCTGTAAGCTCAAGGTCAATATTGCCTGTGTCTGATGTGCTGTATGTGCCGTTCGCTTTCTGAACGTTAAGCTCTTTCATGCGAGTCAGCATTGCACTTACTTCGTTCATTGCGCCTTCTGCTGTTTGCACGAAGGAGATAC
>NZ_JBHTJZ010000069.1:0-75708 GCF_042675905.1 Paenibacillus chungangensis
AACGCCGACCTCGAAGCTATATCACGAAGTGAATTCATCCGGTGCGGAATGGGCGTCGCCAAGCACGAATAACCTGTCGCAGATGACTGCGGCAGGTTTTTTGTGCGTAGCCAGACGCTCCTCTCCCATCGGGAGAGTGTTCGAACCTCCGATCGAAGTAATTACGAAGCAATAGGTTTTTTATGTACGTCAAGTGAAGTCTCACTCCATCTCGGCTATAGCGAACCTTGAAAGTAACTACCTGAGTATGAATAATCGTATAAACGGCGATGAACTGTTGTTTGGATTATGATTCGTAGCAGAGAAAGCGAATAGAAGGTGCACGGAGTGGCGCGTAAGTGGAAAAAGAGGAAACGGAGGAAAGAAGATAGAGGGGCGAGATGGGCGGTGTGAAGTTAAAAAATCTAGAATGCAGCAGGGGCACTCCTAAACAGGATCGCCTGCTGCTGCCATCAGAATGTGCTTATTGCATAGTTCATTTACCTTAATGAAGCTAGTTCAATCTCCTGTCTCTGGTTAGAGGATGTATAAGTTCCCAAAATAATCTCCAATGCATGTACGCCGTCTTCTCCAGTCACATTCGGAGAACGACCTTCGCGGATGGATAGCGCCATGTCCCGAATCTGCATGCGATGGCCGTCGGGCAGCACTTGGAACGGCTCGAAGTCTGGCAGTTGAACGGGTTCGCCATCAGCATGCAAGAGCGTGATCCGATCTTCCGTGTAGACGGCCGTGCCCCTCTCCCCATGAATTTCAATCCGTTGGCCCTGATCCGGATCGGCAGTCGTTGTGACCTCAAGCACGCCCATAGCGTCATTCTCATATTGCAGTAAAGCAATTGCCGTATCCTCGACTTCGATCCGGCGCTGCTTGGCTTCCACTCGCCCATACACCGTCTTAATCTCGCCAACGAGCCATTGCAGCAAATCGATTGTATGAATGCCTTGATTCATCATCGCACCGCCGCCGTCCATCTCCCATGTGCCTCTCCAGCCCGCACTGTCGTAATACTGCTGACTGCGATAGATTTTCACGAAGGCATTGCATAACGTCAGTTTTCCTAAACCGCCCCCTGTGAGAAATGCCTTCAAGAACTGTGCGGCGGGCGACATGCGACGCGGGAATACGGTCGTCAGCTTCACCCCATATTCGTGACAAGTGGCAATCATTCTTCTTGCATCCTTCAGCTGAATGGCAATCGGCTTCTCGCAGATGATGTGCTTACCAGCTTGTGCCGCCAGAATCGTCTGGTCGGGATGCAGACCGCTGGGCGTACATATATTGACCACTTCTACCCGTGATTCCGCAAGTAATGCCTCATAGCTATCGAAGAATATAGCGCCATATTTTGCTGCGAAAGCTCTGCCCTTCTCCTCATCCGTATCATATACCGCGATAAGCTCTGCTTCTTCCACTGCCGCAATGCCAGCCGCATGGATATCCGCAATGATGCCGCAGCCAACGATGGCGTATTTTACAGGATTATCCACGCTTATCCCTCCTTCATCTTGTGTACAGCATAAGTTACAGTTGCATCCGCCTCGATGGAGGCGCTGCTGGCCTGCAGGATGGCTTCATGAGTAAGAAGGGCGCTCTTGCCGGCAATCCGGGCCAGAAAGTCCTCCGTAATTGTAACGGCGGGCTTCTCAAGCGGTATGTCACGCCACTCTTCCTGATCTGTAATGACATACAGCAGGGGGTTCTCTGTGGAAATGGCGGGATCTCCAGCCAAGCGCAGCTCGGCGCTGCCTTTCGTTCCGGTTATAAAGATGCGGCCGTCACCCCAAGTCCAGCTTCTCATAGGCGTATGCCAATCTGCATACAATTGCATAACGCATCCGTCCTCCATCACTACTTGAACAGCTGCCGTATTATAGAAGCTCGGATGTTGCGGTAATATATCCTTGCCGACGTAGCCTTCCGTGCGACTGATTTCTTTGCCTGTGAACCATCGCAGCAAGTCGAAGTCATGGATAAGTAAGTCGATCAGAATACCGCCGCACCGCACCTTATCAAAAAACCAGTCGGGTCGCAACGAAGCATTCAATTTATGCGGCTTGCGCATCGTCACACTGACAATCTCGCCTAATGTGCCTGCAGCATTGAGCTGCTGCGCCTTATGAATCGCCGGATGAAACCGCTCGGTGAGCAGCATGCCGACCTGAATCTTGCCTCGCTCTACAACGCTGTTAAGGCGTGCCAGTCCCGCAGCATCAACGACTGCCGGTTTATCCACCATGACAGATTTTCCATATTGCTCGCAAAGCTCGATGACATCGATTTTCTCACTATTGATGGAGGCGCAGCCAATGACCTCAACTGAATCGTCTAGTAATAGCTGCTGATCGTCGGCAAGAGGTATGCCGAACTTCTTGGCAATGGCGCCGGCCAAGGCGATATTCTCCGGTTCATAGATACCCGCACAGCTATGGCCCAGCTCCCGCATCTCGGAGATAAATATTTCTATATGGGCATGCTGGCAGCCAATAATCGCGTATTTCATCTCTTCCATCTCCCATCCTGCTATCAGATAAAGTGCCGAATTGGCGGAAGCCCGCCTCACAGCGAGCTGCCATACGGTCTGCCTCATTCATTAGTTGTTTTTCTCGAAAATTTTATCCGCCTCTTGACGGAACTCCGTTACGACTTCATCGATGCTTGCTTTTTTGAACTGCTGTTTTTGAACCAGCTGCTCGAACAGCTTGGTCACTTCACCCGCGCCTTTGGGACCCGGATCGTACCACGACGGATTGCTATCAGCGACATGCTCCAGCATGGCAATCATATTACGGTCGCGGTCGGTGAATTTAGGATCAAGATATTCGCGAATCTTCTTGTTCTCCGGCAGACCGCGCTCTGTCTCCAGACTATCGGCCGCAGCTTCCTCATTCACCATGAAATCAATAAACATTGCTGCTTCTTTCGGATGCTTCGACTTCGCGGATGCCGACAGGAACATGGCCGTCTGCAGCACGCTGCCTGCATGGTCGGCATGAGGATAGGAGATCATATCCACGTTCTCCTTCATCAAATTCTCATAGGCCGGGAATGCGGCGACCCAAGTAGGTCCCATTATCGCCACGTTGCCCTTCAGCAAAGCGTCCTTGTTAGGATCTGCATTGCTAAGCGGCAGGAAGGAAGCGGTCATATTGGCTGTCGGCGCAATGCCTTCCTCACGTGCATCTTCCCACATCTGTAGCCAAGCTCTTAAGTGATCGTCCAGATAGCCGAGACGATTGTCCTGGTACAGCGTGTCGCCGTTCGAGAACAAATAATACATGAAGGCTTCAAGGGAAGCGGAAGCATCGAAGATGCCGTATACACTGTCGCCAATCTTGCCTTTCAACTCCCGCGATTTCACGAATAGCTCGTCCCATGTAGAATCGATTGCCGGCGGCTCGACTCCCGCTTGATTGAACATTTCCCGATTAATGAGCAGGACGGACGCATTATCCGACATCGGTATGCCAGTCAGCTTGCCGTTTACCGTTCCTTGATTTTTCAATATGTCGTCGTTCAAGTCTTCGGTGCGCAGTTCATTGCCTGCAAACGCTGTCAAATCGCCAAGCACTCCACGCTCGGAATATTCCTTAATGTAAAGAATGCTCATCTGCATAATATCGGGCGCATTGGACGCTGCCACTTGCGTGGACAGCTTCTCCCAGTAACCGTCCCAAGAGGAATATTCGGGCTTCACGGTAATGTTAGGATGCAGCGCATTGAATTTCTCGATAGCTTGTAAAGTCCGGTCATGCCGTCCCTGGCTTCCCCACCAGGAGAATCGAAGCTCGACGTTCCCGGCGTCTTCCTTTCCGCCGTCAGTGCTTACGCCAGAATTGCTTGTTGCGCCTGTATCCGGCTTTTCCGAATTGGATGAATCGCTTTGGCCGCAGGCAGCAAGCAAGCTCACGATCAAGAGCACAGCCATTGCAATAAAGACGCTTTTAAATCGGTAAGAGCGATTGTTCATCTACATGTCCCCCTATAATTGGTTGCTTACACCCTTCATTATAGAAACTCTGAAATGGATTAAAATATCATGAATCTACAAAATATGTTGTTTATATATAGAGGTTATCCGTCAAGCGAAGTCTGAGGGGTTGCAGCCGGCATATTTTTTGAACTGTTGGCTGAAATAAGCGTTGTTTTTGTAGCCGACCATCAGCGCGACCTCATAGAGCTTGTACTTCCCTGACAGCAGCAATTCTTTGGCCTTCTCCATACGGATGCGCGTGACATAGCTGTTGTAATTTTCACCGGTGACCTGCTTGAAGATCTGGCTCAAATAATTCCGTGTCAAAAACACCTTTTCCGCCATCACATCAAGCGTAATGTCCTCATCATAGTGGGCTTGCACGTACCGTTTCATATAATCGACGGTTTTTTTGTGCTTGTGCGACCCCCGCCTGCTCATCTCCTCGCTTGCGGGCAACATAACCTCCTGCAGCCAGCTCTGAAAATCATCCAATCCGCTTATTCTCTCCAGCTCCTTATATAGCAGCAGCTGAGGGTGGATGTCTTCCAGCAGTACGCCTTGATCGAATAGGCCGATCGTCAGCATGCCGGTCAGATGAATCGCCATCTCGCGAAGGGCGGATACACTTGGCTTATGCTCCATATCCTCCAACTGCCGGACTAGCCGTTCGATTCGCTCAAGCACGAGGGAGCTCTGCCCTTCCGTTACCGCCGTAATCAGATTCTGATAATGCTCTACCGGTCTTCTGGACGCCCCCATCACCGGCTTGGCGTCTTCGAATTCCTCCGGACATAATATGAACCTCTCGCTAACGGTCTCGCGCTCTGCAAGCAGATTCATGGCCAACTGATAAGACCGATGGACATCGTGAACGGAATCAACGCTAGTGCCGATAGCGGCCCATACTTGCAGCTTTAATAGGGAGCCAATCGTGCTGACCAATTCCCCGGCCAGCCTTTTCACCCGGGCTCTGCTATGTTCATAGCGGACGTCAGAGGGGGTGGTAGCGATGAGGGTGACCACATTTTGCTGGACATCGGCCAGATATGCGCCGCGCCAGCTTTCGGTCATTTCGTCCACGATATTTTTCACGGCGTAAGTGAATTTGGCAAGGTCGCTGCGCTTCACATCCAGGCGATCCCTTGTGACGACATATTCAAGCAGCACTACAGTCAGTACTTGTCCGTGGAACTTTAATTTCGTGCGTGCCGACGCCTTCTGGAAGAAGGGGGTATCGGAGAAGTACGGTTCAAGCAGCCCCTTCAATACAAGCTTGCGGGTCTCGGGCAGATGCGATTCAAGCAGTTCCCGAAGCTCTTGCTCTTCCCGGCTAGTCTTCATGGTCGCTCTGATCTTGTCTGCCGTCCCTTTGACCACCTCGCAGATTTCATCGATTGTAGCGGGCTTGGATATATAGTCGCTCACATTTAATTTCACAGCCGACTGCGCATATTTGAAGTCTTCATAACCGCTCAGTATAATAACCTCTGCCGTATTGCCATCGCTTCTTATATGCTTCAGCATCTCGATTCCGTCCAGCACGGGCATATAAATATCGGTCAATATCAGCTCCGGCCGGTGCTTCTTGATAAGCGCGAGGCCTTCCTTGCCGTCTACAGCCGTGCCTGCCACCTCAATACCGTACTTTTCCCACGGTACGGAACGCTCCAGCCCATTCAACGTAAGTGTATCGTCATCGATAATAATCGCTTTAATCATTCGGCTTCTCCTCCTCCAGTTGCTTGAATTCCGACGGCTCCTGCATCAGCTTGGGCAGGCTTAACATGATCTTCGTGCCCAGATCGGGTGCGCTCTCCACTCGCAAGCCGCCGCTCGGACCGAAGTAAAGCCTGAATCTTTCCTTGATGTTACGGAGTCCATGATGCTCCCGGGATGAAGGAAGCTCCTCCGTGTTCATGCCATGTCCATTGTCCTCTACACACAAGCACAGTGTATGTTTATTCTCATGCCCGCTAATTCTGATATATCCGCTTCGTCTGGAATGAAAGCCGTGAATAATGGCATTCTCCACTAAGGGCTGGAGCGTGAGCTTGGGTAGCCAGTAGACGAGAAGTCGTTCATCCATGTCGATCTCGAACCTAATCTGCTGCTGATAGCGAATTCGCTGCAATTCGACATAGCACTTCAAGTGCTCCATCTCCAGTGCCAAGGGAATGAACGTTCCGCCGCCGGACAAGCCGATACGCAGCATCTTGCCCAGCAGGGACAGCATGCGGCTAATATCGCTTGCCCCTGCATCTATGGCATGCCAATTCATAATATCGAGGGTATTGTACAGGAAATGCGGATTCATCTGCTCCTGCAGCACTTGCAGCTCCGCTTCGCGTTTGCTTTTATTTTGCTCGTTCAGCTGTACAATCAGTTCTTTAATATTTTTTGTCATTTCATTGAAATTTTGATTCAGATAACCGATTTCGTTCTCGTATTCGTTCTCGACCTGGGTAGCGAGCTGGCCCGTCTTGAAGCTGTTCATCGACTTCACGAGCTTTCGGATCGGCTTGACGAATTGCCTGCTCAGCACGTAAGCCATTGCCACTGCGAAAATAACGCAAAGCACGGCGGCAATCATAATAATCGTCTGGATTCGCTTGCTTCCTTCCGTAATATAGTCCCATGGGATGATATCGACCGATATCCATTGCGTACGCTGCTGCTTGTTCCAAATGACAAGCTGCTTCTCCTCCCATGATACAATTGCATGGTTCGTAGCCTGATCATCCTGCTTTAAAGTATTCCTCAGCGGCTGTTCTATCGCTTCATAAGCGAGCGGGTCGGCGTTGCTCCTGTTGGATTCCACAATCAATCTGCGGTTCGTGTCCAGTATATACCGGCCGCCTTCCGCCTTGCCTCCGGATATTAAGTCGTACATATAAGACAGTTTGATATTAAAGACGAGTATGCCGACCTCTTCTCCGGATGAAGACAACACTTTGCGTACAAAGCTGATGACATTCTCCGGCGAGCCGATATAATCGCCAACCTCAAGGCTATGAGTGCCCAGCCATACGTAATCGGCATGCTGAATGCGTTCATAATAAGGTGAATTTTGCAGGAAGTCATACGTAAATACTCCGTTAGCGCCTCTATATCTGCTTGAAAGGCTGTTTTTGACATACAGCTGAACGGAATGCACCGCTTCTTTCACATAGCTGTGCCGGCTTAACATATCAATAATCATATTATACTGGCCTACTCGCTCGAAGGAGTCTTCGGGCTGCTGCAAATATTGCTTCACTTGCGGATTGCTGGCGACAACGAGCGAATCGTACTCAATGGTCTGCAACTGCAGGTCGAGCTGCTTGTTGATTTCGTCCAGCAGAAGAATGCGCGAAGAGATCGTCTTGTCGACGACCTCTTGATTGGTAATATAGTAGCCCGTAACGCCCAGCAGCGCGATCAAGACGCCGGACAAGATCATGAAGGAGACGAAAAACGTGGTTTGCAGCGAAAAAACTTTGAGTGGGTTTTTCATAGGCTCATCCTTCTTGTAATCGGTTTACTTCTCAGCATATAGGACGCCGGACGAGAGCTCAAGTCTCTTTACTAACCTTTAATGCCGGTCGTGGCAATGCCTTCTACAAAATACTTCTGCGACGACATGAAGATGACGAAGCAAGGGATGACAGACAGCAACGCCATCGCGTACATCGGTCCCCATGTAACGGCGGACGAATTATCCAGGAACAACCGCAAGGCGAGCGGTACCGTATACTTGGAAGTGTCCGTCAAGTACAGAAGCTGCGCCAGGAAATCGTCCCATGTCCAGATAAAGCTGAATATGGCCGATGTGATCAGAGCCGGAGTGCATAGCGGAAAAATAATGCGAAATGCGATTCCGGGCACCGAACAGCCGTCTATCTTCGCCGATTCGTCCAAATCGTGCGGAATGCCACGGATAAATTGCACGATGAGAAAGACGAAGAACGGACTTACCGCCAAATAATGCGGAACGATAAGCGGCAGCGATGTGCCGATCCAGTTAAAGTTCTTGAACAGAATATATTGCGGAACGAGTGTAACCTGGGTAGGCAGCATCAGCGTCAGCATCAATATGGCAAACCATACGCTCTTCAATGGAAATTTCAAACGGGCAAATCCGAAGGCGACGATGGCGCTTGAAGCGACCGTTCCAATAACGGAAAGAACCGAGATGAAGAAGGAGTTGTAGAAGAACGTTCCGAATGTGAAGCCCGGGATCGCATACCAGCCATCTACAAAGTTCTCCCATCTGATTTCGCTAGGCAGCAGCTTACCGCTAGTAAATTCTTCATTGGGCTTAAGCGCATTGCCGAATAGGATGACAATGGGATAGGCCATAAATAGGCTTCCCATGAGCAGCGCAGCGTACCTTCCGAGTTGATTCATATTAGTTTTCATAATGCACCCACTTACGCGATGTAATAAAGATCACTGCTGTTGCGGCCGCGATCAGCAGCATCAAAATCCAGGCCAGACCGCTCGCATAACCCATCTCGAAGAAGACGAATGCTTTCTGATACAAATACAGGGCGTACACAAGCGTGGAATCGATTGGTCCCCCTTTCGTAATGACGAAAGCCTGGGTGAACATCTGGAAGCTGTTGATCGTCTGCATGACCAGGTTAAACAATATGATGGGGGTCAGCATCGGTATGGTTACGCTAAAGAAAGTTCTGATCCTGGAAGATCCGTCAACGGCCGCAGCTTCGTAGAGATCGTTCGGAATCTGCTTCAGTCCTGCCAGGAAAATAACCATCGCGGAGCCGAATTGCCATACGGCCAGTGCAATTAAGGTCGTTAATGAAGTGTCGGGCAAGTTAATCCAATCCATCGGCGCGACGCCGAAGAAGGCCAGCAGTTTATTCACGACGCCCTCCATGCCGAATATATTGCGCCATATTGCCGCGATGGCCAAGCTGCCGCCGATCAGGGATGGCAAGTAATAGATCGACCGGAATACCGCCATGCCCCTTATCGACCGATAAAGCAGCATGGCAACAAGCAATGCGAAGGCGAGCTTCAGCGGTACGGAGAAGAGGACGTAACGAAAGGTGACTCCGAGCGACTGTACAAAGGTGTCGTCCTCAAGCAGAATCTCCTTGTAGTTAGCCAGTCCTGTCCACTTCGGCGACTCCAGCAAATGGTATCGGGTCATAGACAAATACAACGATTGCAGCATGGGGCCAAGCGTCAACGCGAACAATCCGATTAACCACGGAGCGACAAAGACATACCCCCAGAACGCTTCCGATAAGCCGCTTCGCTTAGAAGCTTTGGTCAGCAATGCCATAGCGAAACTCCTCCTTTATTAGCCAGTCCACTTGATGATACTCACATTCTAGCCAGCGGAGCGGGCAAAAAAAATAATACAAATCTATAAAGTTTTACGGTTATATACAGAACAATGAAGATGATGAGGGGAACGTTTCCATGGCTGGAGGGTATAAAGAAGGAAAAATCGCGTTATGCTAAGTAGTGCGGGACCAATTCAGCCTTCATCGATTAATCGTCAGAAAATTTAGAATCCGCATCTTGACCTTTAATAAAATTTGCGTATAATATAACTAAAGTCAAAGAAAGTCAAAGTCAGTTTGCCAAACGTTGAACTTTCGATGGCTATCTCAAGGAGGTTGCCGATATGCGTAACATATCCGATCTCATTGAACAGTATTTGAAGCAAATGCTGGACGGCAGCAACGAAGGCGCTGTAGAAATTCAACGCAACGATTTGGCGGATCGCTTCTCCTGTGTGCCTTCTCAGATCAATTACGTCATTAGCACCAGGTTCACGATGGAGAAGGGGTATATGGTAGAGAGTAAGCGTGGCGGAGGAGGTTATATTCGCATTCAGCGTATAGACCTTCCTGCGTTGAAGACCATCCGTCATCACATTGAGCATACGATCGGCAATTGCGTCGATCAGAGCGCGGCGGAAGGGTTAATCTATCAATTGCTTGAAGCGGCGCTGATTACGAAGCGGGAGGCGAACTTGCTTCGCTCGGCGGTTAGCCGCGAGACGATCGCGCTTAATCTGCCGATGCGCGACGAGATGCGAGCCAGACTGCTGCGGTCTATGCTTATTTCATTACTGGTCAAGTAGGGATTTGAAAAGGAGGGATTAGCCTTGTATTGCCAGGAATGCGGCAAGAGGCCGGCTACACTTCATTTCACGAAAATTGTCAATGGCGACAAGACGGAATTCCATATTTGCGAAAGCTGCGCGCGCGAGAAAGGAGAAGGTATTCCTGGTTCGCCGAACAGCTTCTCCATCCACAGTCTGCTGTCAGGCTTGATGGATTTTCAATCAATGGGTAACGGGTCCCCCGGCGGCTTGGGAGCCCCACCGAAATCTGCGCGATGCGAAGAATGCGGTTTGACTTATTCGCAATTCAGCAAGATCGGGCGATTCGGCTGCAGTTCTTGCTATAAGCATTTCACCGACCGGCTCGACCCGTTGTTGAAACGGGTTCACGGCAGCACTGTTCATAGTGGGAAAATCCCAAAGCGTTCCGGCGGTCAAATACAGCGCAAGCGTGAAATTGAAGAGTTGCGCCAGGATATGCAAAGACATATCGAGAACGAGGAATTCGAAGAAGCGGCTTCCTTGCGAGACCGAATCAGAGAGTTGGAAAGACAAAACTTAGGCACGTCATAAGCAGTGGAAGGAGTGAGCCGTCCTTGAGCACGCATCGATTCTCACAACATGCGCTTAGCGATTGGATGAGGGGAACAGGCCCTGATTCAGACGTCGTCATTAGCAGCAGGGTGCGCATCGCCCGCAATTTGCGAGAGCAGCCATTCCCGATGCTGGCGACGAGCCAACAAGCGAATGAAGTACTGAAGAAACTGGTCGAAGTAAGCCAGTCAGGCGGATTGAAGGGCTTCGGTGAATTCGAGACCATCATGCTGTCTGAGATTAGCGAGCTGGATAAGCGGGTATTGGTTGAGAAGCATCTCATCAGTCCCAATCTGGCGAATGATTCCCGGGCCGGAGCTGTCGTATTGAGCGATAATGAAGCCGTCAGTATTATGATTAATGAAGAAGACCATCTGCGCATTCAATGTCTATACCCGGGCTTTCAAGTAGAAGAGGCTTGGCGGCATGCCAGTGCGATTGACGATATATATGAAGAATCGGCCGACTATGCCTTCGATGAAGTGCGTGGCTACTTAACAACATGTCCTACGAATGTAGGCACCGGTATTAGAGCTTCGGTCATGATGCATCTGCCGGCGCTTGTGTTGACGCAGCAGATCAACCGAATACTGACGGCCGTCACGCAAGTGGGGCTGGCTGTAAGAGGGTTGTATGGCGAAGGAAGCGAGGCGCTTGGCAATCTGTTTCAGATCTCCAATCAGATTACGCTTGGCCAATCGGAAGAAGAGATCATTGATAACTTGCATGGGGTAGCCAGACAAATTATTGAACATGAACGGGCTGCACGCAAGCGGCTGTTGGAGGAATCCAGCGTGCGTATTGAAGACCGAGTGAAGCGTTCTTACGGCATTTTGTCTCACGCATCTATCATGGATTCCAAGGAGGCGGCGCAGCGGCTGTCTGATGTAAGGCTAGGAGCGGACTTGGGACTGCTGGATAATGTGTCGCCGGGCATTCTGAATGAATTGCTTGTTATGACACAGCCCGGCTTTCTTCAACAGACATTCAATGAGCAGCTAAGCGCCGAACAACGGGATCAGAGAAGAGCCGAGCTGATAAGAATGCAATTGCGAGGAGAACTTAGTACTAATAATGGGGAAGATGGAGGTGCAAGCATATGATGTTTGGCAGATTTACTGAACGGGCACAGAAGGTATTGGCACTTGCACAGGAGGAAGCGGTACGGTTAGGCCACAACAATATCGGAACCGAGCATATTCTGCTCGGTCTCATCCGGGAAGGCGAAGGAATCGCGGCCAAGGCTCTGACAGGGCTGGGACTTGGGTTAGAGAAGATTCAGGATGAAGTGGAAGCATTGATTGGTCGCGGACAGGAGCAGCCGAATAATATCGCCTACACGCCAAGAGCGAAGAAGGTAATCGAGCTGTCCATGGATGAAGCGAGAAAGCTTGGTCATACCTATGTGGGAACAGAGCATATCTTGCTGGGGCTTATCCGTGAAGGAGAAGGCGTAGCCGCTCGCGTGCTGAATAATCTGGGCATCAGCCTGAACAAGGCGCGTCAGCAGGTGCTGCAGCTGCTGGGCAGCAGCGAAGCGGTGTCCAGCAGCCACGGCTCTCAATCCAATGTCAGCACGCCCACGCTGGACGGCCTGGCACGTGATCTGACCGCTTATGCGAAGGAAGGCAATCTGGATCCTGTCATTGGTCGGGGTAAAGAGATTGAGCGGGTTATTCAGGTGCTCAGTCGCCGGACGAAGAATAATCCTGTCCTGATCGGGGAGCCTGGCGTCGGCAAGACTGCCATCGCAGAAGGATTGGCGCAGAAGATTATCGCAAATGAAATACCGGAGACGCTTCGCGACAAGCGTGTCATGACGCTGGATATGGGGTCGGTCGTGGCGGGCACGAAATATCGCGGTGAATTCGAAGATCGTCTGAAGAAAATCATGGATGAAATTCGTCAAGCCGGCAACATTATCTTGTTCATCGACGAGCTGCATACGTTGATTGGTGCAGGCGGCGCGGAAGGCGCAATCGACGCTTCTAACATTCTGAAGCCTGCGCTTGCCAGGGGAGAGTTGCAATGCATCGGCGCGACGACGTTAGATGAATACCGCAAGTATATCGAGAAGGACGCCGCACTGGAACGTCGCTTCCAGCCGATCACGGTGGATCAGCCTTCTCCGGAAGAAGCGATTCAGATTCTTCACGGCTTGCGCGATCGCTATGAAGCGCATCATCGGGTGAAAATTACGGATGAGTCCATCGAGCAGGCAGTGAAGCTGTCCGATCGCTATATTACGGATCGCTTCCTGCCGGATAAGGCGATCGATCTGATTGATGAAGCCAGCTCCCGCGTAAGGCTCAAGTCGTATACAGTTCCTCCTAATCTGAAGGATCTGGAGAGCCGTCTGGAGGATATCCGCAAGGAGAAGGATGCCGCGGTGCAAAGCCAGGAGTTCGAGAAGGCTGCGGCGCTTCGCGATACGGAACAGAAGATGCGCGAAGAACTGGACGTGACGAAGAATCAGTGGAAAGAAAAGCAAGGCCGCACCGATTCCGAGGTAACACCGGAAGATATCGCTCAAGTTGTCGCGAGCTGGACCGGCATTCCAGTGAGCAAGCTGGCAGAGGAGGAAACGGAGCGTCTGCTGAAGATGGAGGATATTCTCCATGACCGCGTCATCGGTCAGGAGGAAGCGGTCAAGTCAGTGTCTCGCGCCATCAGAAGGGCAAGAGCGGGTCTGAAAGATCCCAAGCGTCCGATCGGCTCCTTCATCTTCCTGGGACCGACCGGAGTAGGCAAGACCGAGCTGGCACGCGCGCTGGCGGAGGCGATGTTCGGCGATGAGAATGCAGTCATTAGAATCGACATGTCGGAGTATATGGAGAAGCATGCCACATCCAGATTAGTCGGCGCTCCTCCGGGATACGTCGGCTACGAGGAAGGCGGCCAGCTGACCGAGAAGGTGCGACGCAAGCCATATTCCGTCGTCTTGCTTGACGAGATTGAGAAGGCGCATCCGGAAGTGTTCAACATTCTGCTTCAGGTGCTGGAAGACGGCAGACTGACGGATTCCAAGGGGCGGGTTGTTGACTTTCGCAATACGCTTATCATCATGACTTCCAATGTGGGCGCCGACCAGATCAAGAAGAACTCTACGCTTGGCTTTACAGCGGCGAATGATGCAGGCCGCGACTTCAACAATATGAAGGACAAAGTAATGGCAGAGCTGAAGAAGAGCTTCCGTCCGGAGTTCCTGAACCGGATCGATGAGACGATCGTATTCCACTCCTTGGGCGAGGAGCATATCGCGCAGATCGTGACGCTTATGTCCGATGAGCTGCGCAAGCGTCTGAAGGAGCAGGATGTGGACTTTACGTTGACAGACTCTGCGAAGGCGTTCCTGGCGAAGGAAGGCTACGATCCGCAATACGGTGCGAGACCGCTGCGCCGCGCCATTCAGAAGCATATTGAAGATCGATTGTCGGAAGATCTGCTGATGGGACTCATTCAGAAGGGCGATACGTTCGTCATTGATGAGCAGGAAGGCGCGCTGGTCGTCTCCAAGGCAGTGAAGCAGTCCGCGAACAACTAAATAACTACTACGCATCAATAATACGCATCAACCCCGCAATCACGATTGCGGGGTTTTTCGTGCACCTGGACAACGGTGGATAGTGTGGATCGGAACAAGTAAGGCTACATCTGATAGGTCCGTTGACCGATATAAAGTAAGAAGAAGCACGAGCGTTAAAAATCATACTTCAAGAGTAGGCCGGCTTGCTTTCTTAGATGAGCATTAAATGGTAAACTTTAATCACGAGAATTGTTAAAGGGAGCTTCGCATGGCCAAAATAAAAACAAAATTCATATGTAAAGAGTGCGGGACGGAATCGCCGAAATGGATGGGCAAATGCCCTGGCTGCCAGGAGTGGAATACAATGGTAGAAGAGAAAGAAACCGTTGTAAAAACAAAAGGCGTCGGATTATCGTCAATCCATGCGAAAGAAAAACCGCAATCGATCATACATATAGAAAGTGGGCAAGAGCCTCGAATCGAGACGCGCATGGTAGAGCTTAATCGGGTGCTGGGCGGTGGAGTAGTCCCGGGGTCGCTTATTCTGGTAGGCGGCGATCCCGGCATCGGGAAATCAACGCTGCTCCTGCAGACGTCGCATGCGCTTGCCTCGAAAGGGCTCAAGGTGCTGTACATATCCGGGGAGGAATCCGTCAGGCAGACCAAGCTTCGAGCGGACCGGCTCGGCGCCCTCTCGGAGAACCTCTTCGTATTGTGCGAGACGAATATGGAGCATATTAACGATGCGATCGAGGCTGTCGAGCCCGACTTTCTGGTTATCGATTCCATCCAAACCGTATACGACCCCCGAGTGGAATCGGCTCCGGGAAGCGTATCCCAGGTCAGGGAATGCACGGCGCATTTCATGCGCACGGCGAAAGTGAAAGGAATTGCAACTGTGCTCGTAGGACACGTCACGAAGGAAGGGGCTATAGCAGGGCCGCGGCTGCTGGAGCATATGGTGGATTGCGTGCTTTACTTCGAAGGCGAGCGACACCATACGTACAGGCTGCTGCGTGCCGTGAAGAATCGCTTCGGCTCCACGAACGAGATCGGTATATTCGAGATGGAAGAGTCGGGGCTGCGAGAAGTGTCGAATCCGTCCGAACTGTTCCTGTCCGAGCGACCGCTTGGTGTAGCGGGCTCGACGGTAGTGGCAAGTATGGAGGGTACAAGGCCGGTGTTAGTCGAACTGCAAGCGCTGGTGTCCACGACGAACTTCCCTTCGCCTCGGCGCATGTCTACAGGCATCGATCATCACCGGATGGCGCTCATCATTGCGGTACTGGAGAAGCGCAACGGCATGTTCCTGCAGACGCAGGACGCGTACTTGAATGTGGCTGGCGGAGTGAGGCTGGATGAGCCGGCTGTCGACTTGGCAGCGGCTATCAGCTTGGCCTCCAGTCTGCGCGATGCGCCGACGAAGCCTTATGACGTCATCTTCGGCGAAGTAGGGCTGACAGGCGAGGTGCGGGCCGTCTCCAGAGCGGAGCAGCGGGTGAAGGAAGCCGAGAAGCTGGGCTTCAAGCGGGTCATCATGCCCGAGAAGAGCTTGAAAGGCTGGACACCGCCGGCACATATAGAAATTATCGGTGTTAATACTGTGGCTGAAGCATTGAAAGCAGCGCTTGAATAGGGGGCATAACCATTGAAAGAACCGAACCAGCAAGAAGTTATGAATAAATTGTTGCAGCTTATTGCGCCAGGGACCCCTTTTCGGGACGGTCTAGAGAACGTGCTTCGGGCCAAGACAGGCGCTTTAATTGTAGTTGGATACAGTCCCGAGGTGATGGAAGTCGTGGATGGCGGCTTCTCGATCAACTGCGACTTCTCCCCCAACTACTTGTATGAACTCGCGAAGATGGATGGTGCCATCATTATGAGCGAAGATATGCGTCGGATTCTGTATGCCAATACACAGCTTATTCCGAACAGCTCCATTCCTTCGATTGAGACGGGAATACGCCACCGCACGGCGGAACGTGTAGCTAAGCAGACAGGGAAGCTTGTCGTATCCATCTCGCAACGAAGGAATATTATCACTTTATATCAGGGCAATCTGCGCTATTCCTTGAAAGAGATGGGCGTCATCCTGACGAAAGCCAATCAGGCGATTCAAACGCTGGAGAAATATAAAGCGGTATTGAACCAGGCGTTCACCAACTTGTCTGCACTGGAATTCGAAGAGCTTGTTACGCTGCAAGAGGTAGCTCATGTCATTCAGCGCGTGGAGATGGTCCTGCGCATCAAGATGGAAATTAACCGATACGTGAATGAGCTTGGTACGGAAGGTCGTCTGATCAGCATGCAGATGGATGAACTTGTCGGCGGAGTGGAAGAAGATGCCTGGTATCTGCTGAAAGATTATGCGAAGGACAACTCGGACGAGAAAATAAGGGAGATTCGGGTTGGTCTCAAGAAGCTGAGCTCGGAAGAGCTGCTGGACGCTTCTCCGGTCGTTCGTCTGATCGGCTATCCGCAAACGAATAATATGGCTGATGAATCCGTATCGCCTCACGGATATCGACTGCTCAATAAAATACCAAGACTTCCGCTGATCATTATGAATAACCTAGTCGATCGTTTCCAACATCTCCCTGTCATCTTGATGGCGACGATCGAAGAATTGGATGAGGTAGACGGCATTGGCGAGGTGCGTGCACGGGCGATCAAGGATGGTTTGAAGAGAATCCAAGAGCAAATGTTCATTGACAGACAGATTTAAATCCCATACAATGGGTTGAATGTGTTCCAAACTTTAGGATGCGCATCGGTTGCGTCAATGGGGCATAGTAGAGAAGAGGTGGATAAGATGATTACAAAGTCGATACCGAGCCTTCTCACGGTGGGAAATTTATCACTCGGCATAATTGCCATTATTCTGGTTTTTAATGAAAAGCCGGAGCTTGCAGCCATGATGGTTATTATCGCGATGCTGCTCGACGGTGTAGACGGGAGAGTCGCAAGAGCGCTTAATGTCCAGAGTGAATTCGGCAAAGAATTGGATTCGCTGTCCGATGTGATCTCGTTCGGTGTAGCCCCGGCCTTTATTATGTATGTCGTTGCCTTTCAAGAGCTCAGCCCTGCGCTGGGTTGGATTGTAACGGCTTTGTTCCCGATATGCGGAGCGCTTCGTCTGGCCAGATTCAATGTGGTGTCTGGCTCTCCGGGTTATTTTATCGGCTTGCCTATTCCGGCGGCCGGCGGTGTCTTGTCCACGTTGGCATTGTTCAAGAGCGATATTCCTGTGGCTGTACTCATAGCCAGCACTATTTTGCTCTCCGTCTTAATGGTCAGCACGATTCGCTACCCCAATTTCAAGAAAGTCGGCATTCCTCGGAGCGCTGTATGGGTCGTTCCCATTATCGTCGTTATTTCCGTTGTTTTGGGGATATTGTTCGAACATCATTTATCGAAAATTTTATTTATCCCTTTGCTTCTATATGCTTTGTACGGATTAAAAAAAAACGTTGACCGTCGAGTGCTGAAGAAGCGTTCCCGCAAAAAGGGGGCGGTTGATGATGCTGTGGATGAGCCCGTTCAGTCGGAGAAGCCGGCATAAATGATAAAAAAACGTTTCCGAAAGTTCGGAAACGTTTTTTAGTGCGTGTATCCAACATACGCAAAAGTTTTACAATTGGTTATGTCATGTTGAACAGCCCTAACGTGGAGCACTTGTTGTATTCGTTCGATATGACTTCATCTAGTTGAATATTTAGTTGGTTGCATAATGCGGTCATGTAAAACAGATTGCGTCCAAGCTCATTGCGCACGATCTCGTGACAGTGCTCGCACAAGTCACCGGACACATGACTTTTTAACGTCTCCTTGGCATCCTCCAGATTATGTTCGTTGGAATACTGCTGCTTGCATGCATGCAGTACAACGCATCCGCAATCCGTTACAGCCTTCGTAACGGCGCGATTAACAGCTGCGCTGGATTGACCCAGCTTTGACATGACGTCCAATACGCTGCGATGCCTGAGCAGCAGCTCGGATACTTGCTGTTGAAATTGTTCCAATGTTGGAGCATTATTAGATCCCACTTTATTCACCCGCCTCTAATGAAGTAATCTCTCTCTTATTATAATGCTACAGCTCCACAATGACAAAAGCAGATTGTTGCGACGAAAGGAAATAGTGAATTTGTTTTTTCGTGCTCCCTACGGTTAATGATTCATGAATTGGAACATAATTGTAATGGAGGTGAACCTAAATGGTTAAACGAATTATTCAGCTTATTGGTTTTTTCGTCGGGGCAATGGCAGGATCGCAAGTCCATAATTGGGTGAACGGCTCCAGCCTGTGGGCCAGTTCATCTATAGGGATGTTGCAGCAATCGGGCACCTATTACATGAATGTGGCGGTAGGCGCCCTCCTAGGGATGATTGCTTCTTCACTTGCAGCAGGTCCATTAATCAGATATATGAATAAAGGAGTGGAGCGAACCGTTGCCATGCCGCTCGGTCAGCTTCTATCGGGAGCTACGGGCTTGCTTGCAGGACTGTTGTTCGTCGTGTTAATTTATCCCGCTGTGGCGCGTCTGGAGGGGGTAGGAATCGCTCTGCCGGCGATAATGATGCTCTGCATGGGTTATATCGGGCTTCGCATTGGACTGAACAAGCAAGAAGAGATGGCCGCGGGTGTGGCGGCCTTGCTTGAAAGGCAACGTATCGTACCGGTGACCGAAGAAGTGAAAGGCTACGAAGAACATAAAATATTGGACACCAGTGTCATTATTGACGGGCGGATCGCAGATATTTGCAAAACGGGATTCATTGAAGGCACGCTCGTCATTCCGGAATTCGTCTTGGAAGAATTGCAGCATATTGCAGACTCGTCGGATCTGCTGAAGCGGAATCGCGGCAGGAGAGGGCTCGATATTCTGAATAAAATTCAAAAGGAGCTGGATGTGAAAGTGCTGATCTATGAAGGAGACTTCGAGGAGATCAGCGAGGTCGACAGCAAGCTGGTGAAGCTGGCCAAGGCGCTCGGAGGCAAAGTTGTCACGAACGATTTCAATCTCAACAAAGTATGCGAGCTTCAGGGTGTATCGGTATTGAATATCAATGATCTGGCGAACGCAGTGAAGCCGGTTGTATTGCCGGGAGAAGAAATCATTGTTCAAGTGATTAAGGATGGTAAGGAACATGGGCAAGGTGTGGCTTATCTGGACGATGGCACAATGATTGTCGTAGAGGGCGGACGGGATTATATCGGAACGACGATGGAGGTGCTCGTGACGAGTGTGCTGCAGACCTCCGCGGGCAGAATGATATTCGCTAAGCCAAAGCTGTTGGAAAAAGCGCTGTAACAAGGTATGATAGTACTTATGTACATATTCGCTAAGGGCGCTTAAGGCAGGTTGGAATGATGGGAGAAAAATGGGGCGTCGTCATTGTGGCTGCAGGCCGCGGGACGCGTATGGGGACGAAGGAAAGCAAGCAGTATCTTCAGCTTGGAGACCGGCCAGTGCTCGTGCATACGCTGGAATTGTTCCAGCAGCTGGCTATCGTCGAGGAAATCGTGCTGGTCGTTGGGCAGCATGATGTACGCCGCTGTGAGGAATGGATCGGCACGTACGGCATGACCAAAGTGAAAGCTGTCGTATCAGGCGGTGGTGAGAGGCAGCACTCCGTACTGCTGGGCTTGCGCGCCATCTCAACGGATTGGGTCATGGTGCATGACGGCGTGCGGCCATTCGTCTCGGCAGCGGCGGTGGAGGGCTGCTGCCATGCGGCGCAGAGCGGCGGGGCGGCTGTGCTTGCCGTTCCGGTCAAGGATACGATCAAGCAAGTGGATAGAGCGGGGACGATTGTGTCCACGCCGGACCGCAGAAGCTTGTGGGCGATTCAGACGCCGCAAGCTTTTCGTCGTGCAGAGCTTGTGGACGCCCACGAACAGGCGGAAGCGGAGGGCTATCTTGCCACGGACGATGCGATGGTGATGGAACGCATGGGAACGCGCGTCATTGTAGCCAAGGGCGAATACACCAATATAAAGATTACAACGCCGGACGACTTGCCGCTAGCTGAATTTCTGCTGCAGCAGCGTCGACTGACGAGGGGAGAAGAGTAACATGATTCGAGTTGGGCAAGGATTCGACGTGCATCAATTGGTTGAGGGCCGTCCGTGTATAATTGGCGGCGTAACGATTCCTTACGAGAAGGGGCTGCTCGGCCATTCCGATGCCGACGTGCTTCTCCATGCCGTAACGGATGCTATACTGGGTGCGCTCGGGCTTGGCGATATCGGGAAGCACTTCCCGGATACCGATGAAGCCTATAAGGATGCGGATAGCCTGAAGCTGCTGAAGGCTGTATGGGCGATGGCGAAGGAACGGGGTTATGCGCTGGGCAATCTGGATGCGACCATCATTGCCCAGAAGCCGAAGATGCTGCCCTATATCCCGCAGATGGCGGACATAATCGCGGACGCACTCGGAGCGGAGGTGTCGCAGGTGAATGTAAAGGCGACCACAACGGAGAAACTCGGCTTCGCGGGCAGGGGCGAAGGCATCGCCGCGCAATGCGTATGCCTCATTCATAAAGGAGGAAATGAAGGATGACAGCAGAAGTACGGGTAAGATACGCGCCGTCGCCGACGGGGCATCTTCATATCGGCAATGCCAGAACGGCCTTATTCAATTATTTATTCGCCAGAAACCAGGGCGGCAAGTTCATTGTCCGCGTCGAGGATACCGATATGAAGCGTAATGTGGAGGGCGGAGAAGAGAACCAGCTGAAATATTTGAAGTGGCTCGGCATCGACTGGGACGAAAGCACGGATATCGGCGGAGGCTATGGGCCGTACCGCCAGTCGGAGCGACTGGATATTTATCGTGAGTATTGGCAAGAGCTGTTGGATCGCGGCTTGGCTTATCGCTGCTATTGCACCGAAGAAGAGCTGGAAGCGGAGCGGGAGGAGCAGATGGCGCTCGGCGAGACGCCGCGTTATTCCGGCAAGCACCGCCACTTGACAGGGGAGCAGCAGCAAGCGTTCGAAGCGGAAGGGCGTGTAGCGAGCATTCGCTTCCGAGTGCCGGAAGGGCGTACATATACATTCGATGATATGGTGAAAGGGCCCATTACGTTCGATACGGCGGAGACGGGCGATTTCGTTATTGTGAAGAAGGACGGCATCCCGACTTATAACTTCGCCGTTGTGCTGGACGATCATCTGATGCGCATCAGCCACGTGCTTCGCGGCGAGGACCATATCTCCAATACGCCTCGGCAATTGATGATCTATGAAGCGTTCGGCTGGGAGCCGCCAATCTTCGGCCATATGACGCTTATTGTCAATGAACAGAAGAAGAAGCTGAGCAAACGCGACGAGTCCATCATTCAATTTATCGAGCAATATGATCGTCTGGGTTATCTGCCGGAAGCTATGTTCAATTTCATCGCGCTTCTTGGTTGGTCACCGGAAGGTGAGCAGGAGATGTTCACTCGCGACGAGTTGGTTCAGGTGTTCACGGCCAGCCGTCTGAGCAAGAGCCCGGCCGTATTCGATACGAACAAGCTGAGTTGGATGAATAACGAATACTTGAAGAATGCAGATGTATCCCGTGTAGTAGATCTCTGCTTACCGCATCTGCAGGAAGCGGGACGTATTGCCGACGAGTTGGACGAGACGGGAAGAGAATGGATTACCGCTCTTGTGGCGCTGCATCAGGACAAGCTTCGCTGCGCTTCGGATATCGTGCCGGTGACGGAGCTGTTCTTCCGCGATTCCGTCGTGGATGAGGCGGATGCGGCTGAGGTGCTGGCAGAGGAGACGGTGCCTGCCGTGCTCAGTGCATTCCTCGCCCGGATCGAAGCGGAGGGGGCTGCGTTCGACGTGGACGGCATCAAGGCGATGATCAAGGAAGTGCAGAAGGAGACCGGGTGCAAGGGGAAGGCGTTGTTCATGCCGATTCGCGCGGCGTTAACGGGTCAGACGCATGGTCCAGACCTTAATCAATCCATCGTGCTGCTGGGTATGGAGAAGGTTGCGGCACGTCTGCGCGAGCGTCTGGCATAATGGATTTGATGCAGTTGTCTCTTGTCACTCTATGCGGGATTGAGTATACTAGATTTCATTAGAATAGATCGGCTGAGAACAGGAGAAGTACGTCAGGTTTAAGGATGCACAGAGAGAACAACCGATATTTTGCGCGGATGGATGGAGTATGCCGCCGGAATAGGGCTGAAAGTTGTTTTATCCACGTTGGCGGAACATGCACCTGGGAGCTTTGCTCCGATCCGTTGTCGCCGAAGTCGAATCATCCTCACGCGGTGTTGGATGGCGGGCTTCTGGCGCAACGGGGTAGGCGGCAACGTATTTCCCGCGTTATGGGAATTATAGATGTTCGGCGGCACAATCATGAGATGTGATTGTCGCGCCGGGCAAGCAGAGTGGAACCGCGTTAAGTACGCCTCTGTAGCATGTCATCATGCTGCGGGGGCTTTTTCTATGTCGAAGTCAAGCCGCTGTGGCCGATCCGGAACACGATATATGCAAGTATGAAGAATGGTGCATGCGCTGGAGGGGAGGATTCCTATGTTTAGTCAATTTCGTTCAGATGTTCAGACGGTATTCGAGAATGACCCCGCTGCAAGGAGCAGATTCGAGGTTGTATTCACCTATTCGGGCCTTCACGCGATCTGGGCGCACCGCATCGCACACCGGCTGTATCGGAGGGGATGGTTCACGCTGGCCCGTATCATATCTCAGGCGAGCCGCTTCACGACGGGGATCGAGATCCATCCCGGAGCGACAATCGGGCAGCGGTTGTTCATTGACCATGGTATGGGCGTAGTAATTGGGGAGACATGCGAGATTGGAGACGATGTCGTCATCTATCAAGGCGTGACGCTGGGCGGTACAGGTAAGGAGAAGGGGAAGCGGCATCCTACAATTGGCAATAATGTTGTTATCGGCTCCGGCTCGAAGGTGCTGGGTTCATTCCGCGTCGGGGATAACTCCAATATCGGCTCCAATGCCGTTGTGCTGCGGGAGGTGCCGGATAATTGCACCGTAGTCGGCAATCCCGGGCGAGTCGTTCGGCGCAATGGAGAACGTGTTGGAGACCGTCTGGATCACACGAATCTGCCTGATCCTATCATCGAGATGTTCCGAGCGATGGGCCAAGAGATTGAAGGGCTGAAGAAGGAGCTCGCGGATATGAGAGAGCTTCAACAATTAAGTCATAAAGGGGAGTAGCGTTATGAGCATTATGATATACAATTCCATGTCTCGTTCCAAGGAGGAGTTCCGGCCGCAGCAGCCGGGGAAGGCGAGCATCTACGTATGCGGCCCGACCGTGTACGACTACATTCACATTGGCAACGCGCGTCCTGCGATTTTCTTCGATGTGGTGCGCCGATATTTGGAATATGCAGGCTACGAGGTAGACTATGTGGTGAACTTCACAGATGTCGATGACAAATTGATTAGGCGGGCGGCGGAAGTAGGCAAGACTGTGCCGGAGGTTGCGGCTCAATTCATCGAGGCTTTCCATGAGGATACGGCAGCGCTGGGCGTCCGGACGGCCAGTATGAATCCCAGGGTAACTGAACACTTGCCGGAAATCATCGCATTCATAAGCGAACTCGTCGCCGGTGGGCATGCCTATCCAAGTGAGGGCGATGTGTACTTCCGCACGTCCTCCTTCAAGGATTACGGCAAGCTGTCGCATCAGAACATCGAGGAGCTGCAATTCGGCATTCGCATCGAAGTAGACGATCGGAAGGAGAACGCCGGCGACTTCGTCTTATGGAAGGGCGCCAAGCCCGGAGAGATCAGCTGGGACAGCCCTTGGGGGCCGGGACGGCCGGGCTGGCATATCGAATGCTCGGCGATGGCGCGCAAATACTTGGGAGATACGATTGATATCCACGGTGGAGGAACCGATCTGCAGTTCCCTCATCACGAGTGCGAGGTGGCTCAATCAGAATCGCTGACAGGCAAGCCGCTGGCGAATTACTGGATGCATAACGGCTATATTAATATTGACAATGAGAAAATGTCCAAGTCGCTTGGCAACGGCGTTACAGTCCATGAGCTGGTAAAAGGGGTGAAGCCGGAAGCGATCCGCTACTTCATGCTTGCGGCGCATTACCGCGGTCCGCTTAACTTCAGTGAAGAAGCGATCGCGCAGGCGGAGAACAGTGTGGAGAGAATCAATAATTTCGCGGGCAACCTGAAGCATCGGCTTGCTGCTATGGACAATGCCTCACCGCTGGAAGATGGACAGCATGAAGCGCTTCGTGAGAAAATTGCGGGAATCGAGCAGTTGTTCCAAGCGAAGATGAACGATGATTTCAACACGCCGGATGCGATCACAGCCCTCTTCGAACTGGTGGCAGCCGGTAATCAATACATGCAGGGGGATCTTGCGAATGCGAAAGGGTTGAAATTGCTGCAGGATGCGTTGGAGCGAATGGATGATGTGCTCGGACTGCTGTATGCAGGGGGTGGCGATGAACTGCTTGACGAAGATATCGATCGTCTTATTGCAGAGAGAACGGAAGCGCGCAAGGCGAAAAACTGGGCGAGAGCCGATGAAATACGGGATTTGCTTGCGGAACTCGACATTGTGCTTGAGGATACGCCGCAAGGCATCCGTTGGCGGCGAAAATGATGAACGACTCAATGAATCCACTAGCATTTCATACGTTGCCGAAGAAGGCTGGCTTAATAAATCCAGTCGTCCTTGCTTACATGGGAGATGCGGTGTTCGAGCTGTTGATTCGTCAATATCTGCTCTCCCTTTCCAATCATAAATCGCATCATCTGCATCGCGAGGCGACCAAGCTGGTATCGGCAAAGGCGCAGAGACAGCTGCTGGAGCGGGTCCAGCAGCTGCTGACGGAGGAAGAGGCGGATATCGTGCGCAGAGGGCGGAATGCGAAGTCGGGCGCTCCGCCGAAGAATGCCGATGTGGCCGACTACCGGCAAGCGACAGCGCTTGAATGCCTGATTGGGTACTTATACTATGAGGGGCGGTTTGACCGCTTGGCGGTATTGATTGGCATAGCAGTGGAAGAGACGGTTGCGGAGCAGGTCGCTAAGGAATGAACTGGCCACAACCATGACAATGATCAGGATGAACAATATAGAGGAGGATGTATGATGTCTCGAGGCACTGGCGACGAGAATGGAAGCGAAGAATTGATTGTAGGGAAGCACCCTGTCTTGGAGGCGCTGCGCTCCGGCAGGGAAATCAATAAAATATGGATGACGGATGGGTCGCAGAAAAGCATAGCCGGTCCTATCTCGGCAGAGGCAAAGAAGCAGGGGATTGTTATACAGTTTGTGGACAAGCGCAAACTGGACGGCATGGCGCCCGGCATGGTGCATCAAGGGGTTGTGGCGCAGGCCGCGGCATTGGCGTATGCCAGTGTGGAGGAATTGCTGGAAATCGCAAAGCAGCGCGGCGAGACGCCGTTCCTGCTCCTGCTTGATGAAATTGAGGACCCGCATAACTTGGGCTCCATTCTGCGAACGGCGGAATGCACAGGCGTGCACGGCGTTATTATTCCGAAGCGTCGTTCGGCAAGCTTGACGGCGACGGTGCTGAAGACATCAGCCGGAGCGGCGGAGCATATGGCTGTGGCAAGGGTGACGAATCTGGCACAGACGATCGACGGGTTGAAGGATGCGGGACTATGGATTGCCGGCACCGACGTGGCAGCTTCAGATGAAGTATACGATATGAAGCTGGATATGCCGCTTGCGGTTGTGATCGGGAATGAGAATAAAGGAATGGGGCGTCTCATTAAAGACAAATGCGACTTTCTCGTGAAGCTCCCGATGCGAGGACGTCTGAATTCCTTGAATGCTTCAGTGGCTGCCGGCGTGCTCATGTACGAGGTTGTCCGCCAGCGCAGGCCTCTCTAGCGATGAACCGCAAGAACGATGTCTTACTAGTAGACGGCTACAATATGATTGGCGCCTGGCCGGAGCTTGCGAAGCTGAAGGAGAGCGATCTGGAAGCAGCACGGGACAAGCTGCTGGATATGCTGGCGGAGTATCAGGGATTCACGGGCAGAAGTGTCTATGTCATATTCGACGCGCATCAAGTGCCGGGACTGGGGGCGACGTTCAAGCAGCATAAGCTGACCATTGTGTACACGAAGGAGAAGGAGACAGCGGACGAATGCATTGAACGGCTCTGCACGGAGCTGTATGCCAGAAGGAGACATATCTATGTCGCGACCTCCGATATGATCGAGCAGCATGTCGTATTTGGTCAGGGGGCGCTCCGCTTGTCGGCGCGCGAGCTTCTGACGGAGATCGCCCAGAACAAGCTCGGCATTCAACAGGCTATTCGCGACAAAAGAAGCGGCAGACGAAATACGCTGGATGAAAATATAAACTCTGATGTGTGGACGAAGCTCGAGATGATGAGGCGAGGCGATAAACCTCCAAAGACTTGAACGGTTCACGGTTCTACCACTATGTTACAAAATTGCTAGAATATCAACAACATTCGCGGGGCAATTGGTTGACGCTACAAGGTTTATTCATGTATACTGACTCTATATTTCAAGGTTATAAATCTAGCGGTGTACGCCTTGCAGGCCGGAGGGATAGTGTGTGAGTATCGACCTCAAAGAATGGAGTACGCTCGAATATGATCGCAGCCTGGACGAAGATATCGTGGAAGCGGTTCGTAATGGCGACAGTATGGCGCTGGAATACCTGATCAACAAGTATAAGAACTTCGTGAGGGCGAAGGCTCGTTCCTACTTTCTGATCGGAGCGGATCGTGAAGATATCGTGCAAGAAGGTATGATCGGATTGTATAAGGCGATTCGGGACTTCAAGGGAGACAAGCTTGCAAGCTTCAAAGCCTTTGCCGAATTATGCATTACCAGGCAGATTATTACCGCGATTAAGACGGCCACCCGTCAGAAGCATATCCCCCTCAACTCCTACGTTTCACTGGACAAGCCCATATACGACGAAGAGTCTGACCGGACGCTGCTGGACGTCATCTGTGGCACAAGAGTGTGTGATCCTGAAGAACTTATCATTAATAAGGAAGAGTTTGTTGGTCTGGAAGACAAGATGTCCGAGATTCTCAGCGATCTGGAGCGCAAGGTGCTTATGCTCTATCTGGACGGAAGATCTTATCAGGAGATAGCGGTTGATCTGGATAGGCATGTGAAGTCTATCGACAACGCATTGCAGCGTGTGAAGCGCAAGCTGGAACGTTATTTGGAAGTGCGGGATATTGGCGGTTCCCTCTAAGGAGCGTCATTCATTTTGTGTAGCGTAAAGTTTCTTATCGACAATGGACTGTCTTTTCTGTCTGACGGTTTTCAGGCAGTGAAGAGGGTCCATTGGTTTTAAAAGGGAAATAATCGCCTATACTAATAGAATCGAAGAAGAGGGAGTTTTGTTTTCTCCTGAAGCGGAGAGGGAATATGCGGACGTCCAAAAATTGCACGCCCGAACCGGTTGTTTTGCGTTGACATGAATGGGCCTGTGTGATAAAGTGTTTAGGTAGGCCTGAAATCGAGGTTTTTTTCGTTGTGGGAAAGGCGTCGATGGATTGAAGAGAGAGATTTATGTAACGCATTTTGCAG
The DNA here is from genome assembly GCF_042675905.1 of Paenibacillus chungangensis. NCBI lineage: Bacteria > Bacillati > Bacillota > Bacilli > Caryophanales > Paenibacillaceae > Paenibacillus > Paenibacillus chungangensis. The sequence continues at coordinate 27,759 of NZ_JBHTJZ010000069.1, forward strand.
CAGTTCGGGAGGTGTATTAAGGTGCGGGTTATCATCACGTTAGCATGTACAAACTGCAAACAGAGAAACTATGCGACCACAAAGAACAAACGCAATCACCCCGACCGCATCGAGTTGAAGAAGTTTTGCAAGTTCTGTAACGAGCAGACTCCTCATCGCGAGACGAGATAGTGAATTGGAGGTGTGACCGTGGCATTTTTGGCGAAACTGAAGCAGGGCTTCGGTACGACGTTCAGCTTTTTTGCCGACAGTTGGGCGGAACTGAAGAAGGTCCGCTGGCCGAATCGCAAGGAGTTGACGAGTTATTCCATCGTCGTATTGTTGACGGTTGTGGCTGTGACGATTTACTTCTGGCTTCTTGACATCGGGATCTCGTCTCTGGTAGAACTGATCGTTTAGAAGGGTCCAAAGGTGGATTGGTAATGGAGAAAAGATGGTACGTCGTGCATACCTATTCCGGGTATGAGAACAAAGTGAAAACGAATCTGGAGCGTCGCGTGGAATCCATGGGCATGGAAGACAAGATCTTCCGGGTGCTTGTTCCGATGGAGGATGAAGTAGTGGAGAAGGACGGCAAGAAGAAAACCGTCCAACGCAAGGTCTACCCCGGCTATGTCCTCGTAGAGATGATTCAGACAGACGATTCCTGGTATGTTGTGCGCAATACGCCCGGCGTTACAGGATTCGTAGGGTCGACGGGCTCCGGCTCGAAGCCGACTCCGTTGCTGCCTGATGAAGTGGAACAGATTCTGAAGCATATGGGCATGGAAGAGCCTAAGCCGAAGATTGAGTTTGAACTGAAAGAGACGGTTCGCGTCAAAGTAGGGCCTTTCGCAGATTTTGTCGGTTCGGTGGAAGAAATTCTGCTGGACAAGGCGAAGTTGAAGGTCCACGTCAACATGTTCGGCAGAGAAACCCCGCTTGAGCTGGATTACACACAAGTGGAGAAGATATAAATTATCCGGTTTCTTAATGAAACAGGCGCATACCCGGCGCTTGTATAACAGGGTAAGGAGGTGTGAGTCATGGCAAAGAAGGTCATTAAGTTAGTTAAACTGCAGGTTCCTGCAGGCAAAGCGAATCCGGCGCCTCCAATCGGTCCGGCACTGGGTCAAGCAGGCGTTAACATTATGGCGTTCTGTAAGGAGTTTAATGCGCGTACTGCGGATCAGGCTGGATTGGTCATTCCGGTTGTTCTCACTGTATTCGAGGATCGTTCCTTCACATTCGAGACCAAGACGCCGCCAGCGGCTGTATTGCTTCGCGTAGCAGCGGGGATCGAGAAGGGTTCCGGTGAGCCTAACAAGAAGAAAGTCGCTACTGTGAAACGCGATAAAGTTCGCGAAATCGCAGAGAGCAAGATGCAAGACCTTAACGCTGCTTCCGTCGAGGCGGCTATGCGTATGGTGGAAGGCACTGCACGCAGTATGGGTATTACGATTGCTGACTAATTGGCGTTGTTCGTCCGGACGGGTCGAATCAATACGCAAGGATGTCGGATGACATCTCGCTAAGCGAAGCGCAGCTTCGCTGGTGGGAGGATCATCTCCTGCATGCAGGAGGATGCTCCGTTTAACCACATAAGGAGGTAAGTTTAATGGCAAAACACGGCAAGAAATATGTGGAAGCAGCCAAGCTGATTGACAGTGAAGCTAGCTATGAGCCTTTAGAAGCGATCGAACTCGTGAAAAAAGGCGCTACGGCAAAGTTCGATGAGTCCGTCGAAGTGGCGGTTCGTCTGGGTGTAGACCCTCGTAAACAAGACCAAGCGGTTCGCGGCGTAGTCGTTCTTCCGCATGGCACAGGCAAGACGAAACGCGTTCTCGTTTTCGCAAAAGGCGAAAAAGTGAAAGAAGCGGAAGCTGCAGGCGCTGACTATGTCGGTGATGCGGACGTAATCAACAAAATCCAACAAGGCTGGTTCGAATTCGACGTCTGCGTAGCGACGCCGGACATGATGGCTGAAGTTGGTAAGCTCGGCCGTATCCTCGGCGGTAAAGGCTTGATGCCTAATCCGAAGGCGGGTACTGTAACGTTCGACGTTGCAAAGGCCGTTCAAGAAATTAAAGCAGGTAAGATCGAGTATCGCCTGGATAAAGCGGGTCAAATCCACGCTCCTATCGGCAAGGCTTCGTTCGATGCAGAAAAGCTGAACGAAAACCTGAAAGCTCTGATCGACGCTCTGGTTCGCGCTAAACCGGCTGCAGCCAAAGGCGTTTACCTGAAAAACATTGCTGTTTCTTCCACGATGGGCCCTGGTGTCCGCGTATCCGCAGCGACTTATCGCTAAGGATTGCCGAAGAGACGCAGCTAACATTCGAATACGCATACCGTAGACAGTAGGTGCCCATAAGGGCTTAATTTCCTACCGAGGTGTTATGATAAACGTTAATGTCAGCTCGGATAACAATCCGGACTGGAACGACATCATGGCCTTCGCTTCGTCTGCGAAGGCCTTTCTCATGCATCGAGGCCGGGAATCGTCTTAGACACGGGATGTAACAAATTACGGGAGGTGTACAGTTTGGCTAACGCTAAGATCATCCAAGAGAAACAAGAAGCAGTTAAGGTGATTGCGGATAAGCTTGCGAGCAGCCCGTCAACGATCGTTGCCGATTATCGCGGACTGAACGTTGCTCAAGTAACGGAACTGCGCAAGCAGCTTCGTGAAGCGGGTATCGAATTCCAAGTTCTGAAGAACTCGCTCGTTCGCCGCGCAACTGAAGGTACGGAGATGGCGTCTCTGAATGACGTATTGTCCGGACCTACAGCTGTAGCATTCGGTGGAGAAGATGTTATCGCTCCAGCGAAAATTCTGAACGACTTCGCCAAGAAGAACGAAGCGCTGAAACTGAAAGGCGGCGTTCTGGAAGGTCAAGTTGTCGACGCTGCACAAATTAAGGCTCTTGCAGAGCTTCCTTCTCGCGAAGGTTTGCTCTCCATGCTCCTCAGCGTCCTTCAAGCTCCTATGCGCAACTTCGCGCTTGCGGTTAAAGCCGTTGGAGAGAAGAAAGAAGCTGAAGCTTAAGTTTCATCGCATCTTGCATGCATGACCTTTTCATTTTTTGCAACACAAAACCAATAAAACTAATTTCGGAGGTAATACCATGTCTAAAGAGCAAATCTTGGAAGCTATCAAAGGTATGTCCGTTCTTGAACTGAACGATCTTGTTAAAGCAATTGAAGAAGAATTCGGCGTAACTGCTGCAGCTCCTGTTGCAGTTATGGGCGGAGCAGCAGGCGGCGACGCTGGCGCAGCGGCTCAAACTGAGTTCGACGTAATTCTGGCAGGCGCTGGCGCTTCCAAAATCAACGTAATTAAAGTCGTTCGCGAAATTACAGGTCTTGGCCTGAAAGAAGCGAAAGAAGTTGTTGACAACGCTCCTAAAGCAATCAAAGAGAAAGTTAGCCAAGAAGAGGCTGACGCTATCAAAGCTAAGCTTGAAGAAGCTGGCGCTTCCGTAGAAGTGAAGTAATAGAGCTTTGGTGTGAACGAGTCTGGCGGCTATTGCAGTCGTCAGACTGACAAACCCCTTGAAACCTATTGTTTCAAGGGGTTTGTTGCATACTAAAGAGAAGGGGGTATCCATGATGGCTAATCATTATTATTCTAAAAGCCCAGATACTGCGCATGAGCGGAGAACGCATGAGACGACACTTAGAGGGACGAAATTCAGGTTCGTGACCGATTCCGGCGTTTTCTCCAAGACAGGAATCGATTACGGCAGCCGTGTATTAATAGAAGCAATGCAATTTGCGCGTACCTCCGAGGTGTTGGATGTCGGCTGTGGTTACGGGCCGATCGGACTGGCTGCGGCGACGCTGGCGGATCAAGGGCGTGTCACCATGATCGATATTAATGAACGGGCCGTGCTGCTTGCTTCGGAGAATGCGGTTGCCAACGGCTTGAAGAATGTGGATGTCCGTCAGAGCGACCTGTACGAAGCTGTGCGCGGGCTGACATTTGATGTCATTTTGACGAATCCTCCTATACGAGCAGGGAAAGCAACGGTACACCGTATATTCGAGGAGGGTTGTCAATTGCTGCGAGATGGCGGCAGTATGTGGGTCGTCATCCAGAAGAAGCAAGGCGCCCCTTCTGCGAAGGAGAAGCTGGAACAAATATTCGGTCATGTAGAAGAGATCACGAAGGATAAAGGCTACCGCATATTTCGCGCGATAAAACAACTGACAACTGTATAGTTTTACCATTGTTGGACAGTGATAATGAAAAGGGTTGAAATTCGCATAAAAGATTTGACTTGACATTTTGAATATGATAACATTATAAAATGTCAGCATAAAATTGCTTGAAATCTCTTTAGTTAACTAAAATGTCAAGTGTGAATTTTCAGCGCGGCATGCATACTTTCTGATCATTTGACGTATAATGTTTACATTTTGGGCAAAATTACTTGATATGGGCCTGTCGCGCCCGCGCTGCGACTGGTAAGCTGCCGGAACATGCTCTTTTTTCGAACCTATTCGATAAGGGCTTTTATTTATTTTTCTGATAGACGGTTCTCACTGTCTTGACGATAAGCAGTGAGTATCGATGCTGTGAGACAGACATGAGGGGTGAGGTTAAGTTGGCAGGACAACTTGTTCAGTATGGTCGGCGGACGCGGAGAAGCTACGCCCGGATCAAAGAGGTGCTGGAAGTCCCTAACCTGATTGAAATTCAACAAAAATCTTATCAGAAGTTTCTTGATAGCGATTTGATTGAATTGTTTCAGGATATTTCTCCGATTACGGACTTCACGGGCAATCTATCACTTGAGTTTATCGACTACAGCTTAGGTGATCCTAAGTATTCTGTCGATGAGTCGAAAGAACGCGACGTGACGTATGCGGCTCCTTTGCGCGTGAAGGTGCGTTTAATTAATAAGGAGACAGGCGAAGTTAAGGAACAAGAAGTCTTCATGGGTGATTTCCCCTTAATGACGGAGACCGGCACGTTTATTATAAACGGAGCTGAGCGCGTTATTGTCAGCCAATTGGTTCGCTCCCCAAGTGTGTACTTCAGCACGAAGGTTGATAAGAATGCGAAGAAAACATATACGGCAACGGTCATTCCGAACCGTGGAGCGTGGCTTGAGCTGGAGACGGATGCTAAGGATATCATCTATGTCCGTATCGACCGTACCCGGAAGATTCCTGTAACGGTGCTGTTGCGCGCGCTGGGCTTTGGCACGGATGCAGAGATTCTGGATTTGCTCGGTCATGATGAATATATTCGCAACACGCTAGACAAGGATAGCACGGATTCTACGGAGAAAGCGCTAATTGAGATCTACGAGCGCTTGCGTCCAGGCGAACCTCCGACGTTGGATAATGCGAAGAGCTTGCTAGTGGCTCGCTTCTTCGATCCGAAGCGTTATGATCTGGCCAATGTAGGCCGTTACAAAATAAACAAAAAGCTTCATATTAAAAACCGATTGTTCAATCAGCGGCTGGCCGAGAATTTGATCGATCCAACCACAGGCGAAATTATCGCTGAAACAGGCCAAATGATCGATCGCCGACTGCTTGATGAGATTCTTGACAAGCTGGAAAGCGACGTAGGGTTCAAGACCTACCATGTGGCTAATGGCGTGCTGGATGCTGATAGTATTCCTCTGCAAGGCATAAGTGTATTCTCGCCTCTTGATGAAAGCAAGATTATTAAGATCATTGCCAACGGCATTATCGACAAGAGTGTGAAGCATATTACGCCTGCTGACATTATCGCTTCCATCAATTACTTCATTAATCTGCTGCACGGTATCGGCAGTACGGACGATATTGACCATCTGGGCAACCGTCGTCTCCGTTCCGTCGGCGAGCTGCTGCAGAACCAATTCCGTATCGGCTTGTCCCGTATGGAACGCGTCGTTCGTGAACGGATGTCCATTCAGGATGCGAATGCGATTACGCCGCAAGCGCTGATCAACATTCGTCCCGTAATCGCATCCATTAAGGAGTTCTTCGGTTCATCCCAGCTGTCCCAATTCATGGATCAGACGAATCCGCTCGCTGAGCTGACGCATAAGCGTCGTCTATCCGCATTGGGGCCGGGTGGTCTGACGAGGGAGCGTGCGGGCTTCGAAGTACGTGACGTTCACCATTCGCACTATGGCCGAATGTGTCCGATCGAGACGCCGGAGGGCCCGAACATCGGTCTGATCAATTCTCTGTCTACCTTCGCCCGCATTAATGAATATGGCTTCATTGAAGCGCCATATCGCTGGGTAGATCCGAAGACGGGTGTTGTCACAGAGCAGATCGCATATCTGACAGCCGATGAAGAGGATAACTACGTTGTCGCCCAAGCGAATGCGGTGTTGAACGAGGATTCCACGTTCAAGGATGATCATACGATCGTCCGTTACAACAAGCAAGCCGACAACATTCTGACCATGCCGAGCGAACGGGTGGATTACATGGACGTCTCCCCGAAGCAGGTTGTGTCCGTTGCAACGGCTCTTATCCCATTCCTGGAGAATGACGACTCCAACCGTGCGCTCATGGGCTCTAACATGCAACGGCAAGCCGTTCCGCTGCTCATCCCTAAAGCGCCGTTCGTCGGAACGGGCATGGAGCATAAGGCGGCGAAGGACTCCGGTGTATGTATCGTATCCAAGTACGATGGTGTCATTGAACGCTCCTCAGCTAATGAAATCTGGCTGCGGCGCGTAGAGACAATTGACGGCAAGCAGGTCACAGGCGACCTGATCAAGCATAAGCTTCACAAGTTCACGCGTTCTAATCAGGGAACTTGCATTAACCAGCGTCCGATCGTTCGCAAAGGCGACGTGATCAAACGCGGAGACATTCTTGCCGACGGTCCTTCGACAGAGATGGGCGAACTGGCATTGGGTCGTAACGTCGTCGTGGCCTTCATGACGTGGGAGGGCTACAACTACGAGGATGCGATTCTGCTCAGCGAGAAGCTGGTGAAGGAAGACGTCTACACATCTATTCATATTGAAGAGTACGAATCCGAGGCGCGCGATACGAAGCTGGGGCCAGAGGAGATTACCCGCGATATTCCTAACGTGGGCGAAGAAGCGCTCCGCAACCTGGATGAGCGCGGTATTATCCGCGTAGGTGCAGAGATCAGTGCCGGCGATATCTTGGTAGGTAAAGTAACGCCGAAGGGCGTAACTGAGCTTACGGCAGAAGAGCGCCTGCTTCATGCAATCTTCGGTGAGAAGGCACGCGAAGTGCGTGATACTTCACTCCGCGTACCGCACGGTACAGACGGAATCGTAGTGGATGTTAAAGTATTCACGCGTGAGAATGGCGACGAGCTGCCGCCGGGCGTTAACCAGCTGGTTCGCGTCTATCTGGCGCAGAAGCGAAAAATCTCCGAAGGCGATAAAATGGCGGGACGCCATGGTAACAAAGGTGTTATCGCACGTATTATGCCTGAGGAAGATATGCCGTTCCTGCCCGATGGCACACCGGTCGAGGTTGTACTGAATCCATTGGGCGTTCCGTCTCGGATGAACATCGGTCAGGCGCTTGAGGTTCATCTTGGCATGGCTTGTAAGCATTTGGGCATCCATGCGGCTACACCGGTATTTGACGGGGCGAATGAGAACGACGTCTTCGACACAATGGAAGAGGCCGGCATGCAGCGCAACGGCAAGACCAGGCTGTTCGACGGACGTACGGGCGAAGCATTCGAACGTGAGGTGACGGTCGGCGTCATGTATATGATCAAGCTGGCACACATGGTTGATGACAAAATCCATGCCCGTTCTACCGGTCCTTACTCACTTGTTACCCAGCAGCCGTTGGGTGGTAAGGCACAGTTCGGCGGTCAGCGCTTCGGCGAGATGGAGGTATGGGCGCTGGAGGCGTACGGCGCCGCTTATACACTGCAGGAGATTCTTACCGTCAAATCCGACGATGTGGTCGGTCGTGTGAAGACATACGAATCCATCGTTAAAGGGGAGAACGTGCCTGAGCCGGGAGTTCCGGAGTCGTTCAAAGTACTGATCAAGGAGCTTCAAAGCTTGGGGATGGACGTGAAAATCCTGACTGAGAATGAAGAAGAGATCGAGATGAAGGAAATGGACGATGAAGATGAGGCGACCGGCGACAAGCTGAACCTCAATCTGGAAGGCGCAGAGGCAGGAGTAGAATAAGATGTTGGCTGAGCTTCAATCCGGGTATGCAGCACAGGCATCCGGGTTGAAGTTCAGCTTCTGATAAGACATAGTCATACATGACGAAGGAGGGTTGCTCCTTGTTGGACGTGAATAACTTCGAGTATATGAAAATTGGTCTGGCATCGCCGGATAAAATTCGCTCATGGTCCCGCGGAGAGGTCAAAAAACCGGAAACGATCAACTACAGGACGCTAAAACCGGAAAAGGAAGGTCTATTCTGCGAGAAGATATTCGGTCCTACGAAGGACTGGGAGTGTCATTGCGGCAAATATAAGCGTGTTCGTTACAAAGGTGTCGTCTGCGATCGCTGCGGCGTAGAAGTGACTCGCGCGAAAGTGCGTCGTGAACGCATGGGCCACATCGAACTGGCAGCTCCTGTATCGCATATTTGGTATTTCAAAGGTATTCCGAGCCGTATGGGTCTGGCGCTGGATATGTCCCCTCGCTCACTGGAGGAGATTATTTACTTCGCGTCTTATGTGGTGACGGACCCTGGCGACACGCCGCTGGAGAAGAAGCAGCTGCTGTCTGAGAAGGAGTACCGGAGCTACCGCGAGAAGTATGGTTACGGATTCCAGGCAGGCATGGGTGCTGAAGCCGTGAAGAAGCTGCTGCAGGATATTGACGTCGAACGCGAGCTGGAGATGCTGAAGGAAGAGTTACGTACAGCGCAAGGCCAGCGCCGCAATCGTGCGATTAAGCGTCTTGAAGTCATCGAGGCATTCCGTAATTCGGGCAATTCGCCGGACTGGATGATTATGGATGTGCTTCCTGTTATCCCGCCGGAGCTTCGACCGATGGTTCAGCTTGACGGTGGACGCTTCGCAACTTCCGACTTGAACGATCTCTATCGCCGCGTGATTAATCGCAATAACCGTCTGAAGCGGCTGCTGGATCTGGGAGCGCCCGATATAATCGTTCAGAACGAGAAGCGGATGCTGCAAGAAGCGGTTGACGCATTGATCGACAACGGTCGCCGCGGCCGTCCTGTTACAGGGCCGGGCAACCGACCGTTGAAGTCGCTTAGCCACATGCTGAAGGGCAAGCAAGGACGCTTCCGTCAGAATTTGCTAGGCAAGCGTGTTGACTATTCCGGTCGTTCCGTTATCGTCGTCGGACCGAACTTGAAGATCTTCCAGTGCGGACTTCCGAAGGAGATGGCGTTGGAGCTATTCAAGCCGTTCGTTATGAAGGAACTGGTCAACAAAGGATTGGCTCATAATATTAAGAGTGCGAAGCGCAAAGTAGAACGGGTTAGTCCGGAAGTATGGGATGTGTTGGAGGAAGTCATCAAAGAACACCCTGTACTGCTTAACCGTGCCCCCACTTTGCATAGACTGGGCATTCAAGCCTTCGAGCCGATTCTGGTGGAGGGCAAGGCCATCAAGCTTCATCCACTCGTATGTACGGCCTATAACGCCGACTTCGACGGGGACCAGATGGCGGTACACGTTCCGCTTTCTGCTGAAGCGCAAGCTGAGGCCAGATTGCTTATGCTTGCTTCGGGCAACATTCTGAATCCGAAGGATGGCAAGCCGGTCGTTACTCCTTCTCAGGATATGGTGCTTGGCAGCTACTATCTGACCATGGACAACAAGGAAGCTCAGGGCAGCGGCTCCATCTTTGCCAATGTGAATGAAGCGGTCTCCGCTTATCAGCGAGGCATCGTGTCCCTGCATGCGAGAGTGATCATTCCTGTCAGGGTGTTGAAGAAAACAAGCTTCACGGATGCTCAGCAGAAGGCGCTGCTAATGACGACAGTGGGCAAGATCATTTTCAATGAAATTTTCCCGGAGCAGTTCCCGTATATCAACGAGGCGTCGAAAGAAAACTTGTTGAACGGAACGCCTGATAAATATTTTGTGTACGACAAAGGTACAGACCTGTTGAAGGCGATGGACGATCTTCCTATTGCAGGAGCGGTAGGCAAAGACTATCTTGGCCAAATCATTGCTGAGTGCTTCCGTCAATATCATACGACACTGACGGCGGTCATTCTCGATCGCATCAAGCAGCTTGGCTTCACTTATTCCACGAAAGCGGGAATTACGATCGGCGTCGCCGACGTTATCGTTCCGGAGGAAAAAGCGGAGATTATGAAGAACTCTGATGAAAAGGTCGCAATGGTCATGAACCAATACCGCCGCGGACTAATTACGAACGACGAGCGTTACGACCGTATCATCAGCATCTGGAGCAAATGTAAAGACGAGATAACGGATGTGCTGATGAAGTCGATGGACCGCTATAACAATATTATGCTTATGGTGGATTCCAAGGCGCGGGGTAACAAATCGCAGATTACTCAGCTTGGCGGTATGCGTGGTCTGATGGCGAATCCATCCGGACGTATTATCGAATTACCGATCAAGTCCAACTTCCGTGAAGGACTGACGGTTTTGGAGTATTTTATCTCCACGCACGGCGCACGGAAGGGTCTCGCCGATACGGCGCTTCGTACAGCGGACTCTGGCTATCTTACCCGTCGTCTGGTCGACGTCGCGCAAGATGTGATTGTTCGCGAGGACGATTGCGGTACGGATAAAGGATTTGCCGTTAGCAAAATTCAGGACGGCAAAGAAGTGATTGAGGATCTGTACGATCGTATCGAGGGACGTTATGCGTTCGAGACGGTTAGACATCCACAGACTGGTGAAGTTATCGTCAATAAGAGCGAGTTGATTGACTCCAGCAAAGCGGATCAAATTATTGAGGCAGGAGTCGAGAAGCTGCAGATTCGTTCCGTACTGAGCTGCCGCGCCCGTCATGGCGTATGTAAAATCTGTTACGGACGCAATCTGGCGACAGGCAAGCACGTGGAGATCGGTGAAGCCGTCGGCATCATCGCCGCTCAGTCGATCGGGGAACCTGGAACCCAGCTGACGATGCGTACATTCCATACCGGCGGTGTGGCCGGAGACGATATTACGCAAGGTCTACCGCGTATTCAGGAGCTGTTCGAGGCACGTAATCCGAAAGGTCAAGCGATCATCACAGAGCTAGATGGCGTTATTAAGGAAATTCGCGAAGCGAAGGACCGTCGCGAGATCGAGGTGCAAGGAGAAGCCGAGACGAAGGTATACTCTGTCACTTACGGTTCGCGCATTCGCGTATCGGAAGGGCAGCACATCGAAGCCGGCGACGAGTTGACCGACGGCTCCATTGACCCTAAGGATATGCTGCGCATTAAAGGCATTCGCGGCGTACAGAATTACATTCTGCAGGAAGTGCAGCGCGTATACCGTAATCAAGGCGTTGAGATCAATGACAAGCACGTCGAGGTCATGATCAAGCAGATGCTTCGCAAGATCCGCATCGTAGATGCCGGCGATACGACACTGTTGCCGGGTTCCTTCGTAGACATTCATGAATATGAAGCGGCCAACTCCGAAGCGATCTTCGCCGACAAGGAGCCTGCCGTTGCCAAGCCGGTATTGCTGGGTATTACGAAGGCATCTCTAGAGACGGACTCCTTCTTGTCTGCGGCATCATTCCAGGAGACGACTCGTGTCCTGACGGATGCAGCAATCAAGGGTAAGATTGACCAGTTGCTTGGTCTGAAGGAGAATGTCATTATCGGTAAACTGATTCCTGCCGGAACGGGGATGCAGCGTTATCGCAACATCCGCTTCGCTGGACTGGAGGAAGAGGTTGTTGAGTCGACGGAAGCCAATGAATTGGCGGAAGAGGCTGTAGCAATCGAATAGCATAGCAGTATAACGAGGATGGAGCAGTTAGCTCCATCCTTATTTTTACGCCTACGTTAAGGATGAAAGTAAGTGATGAAATGCACTTGACATTGGTGTGTCTTAGGTGATATTATATCGAAGTGTGCCTAATGACCAGGTTTGTGTTGATGTGTGCTTAGTTATGAACCGCCTGGATCTGTGGGCTTAAATTATGGGTGATATGTCTACCAATATAAATGACATGACTATGGGGAAGGGGGTGGCAACATGCCAACAATTAACCAGCTCGTTCGCAAAGGTCGTCAAGCGAAAGTCGTCAAATCGAAATCGCCAGCTCTGCAAAGAGGCTTCAACGCGCTTAAGCGTGAGGCTACGGACATCAGCTCTCCACAAAAACGCGGTGTCTGCACTCGTGTAGGTACAATGACACCGAAGAAGCCGAACTCCGCACTTCGTAAATATGCGCGTGTACGTCTGACTAACCGTGTTGAGGTTACTGCATACATCGGCGGTATCGGTCACAACCTGCAAGAGCACAGCGTTGTGCTTATCCGTGGAGGCCGTGTTAAAGACCTTCCGGGTGTACGTTATCACATCGTTCGCGGTGCGCTTGATACTGCAGGCGTGAACAACCGTATGCAAGCTCGTTCCAAGTACGGTACGAAGCGTCCTAAAGCTAAGAAATAAGAGGTATAACTCCATTGAGTTCATACCAGGCTACAACTATTACTACTAGAAGAAAGGGGGACTTCTCATGCCACGCAAAGGTCCTGTAACAAAACGCGATGTGCTGCCGGATCCGGTGTATAACAGCAAGCTGGTTACTCGCCTGATCAACCGTATCATGATCGACGGTAAGAGAGGCGTTGCACAAACGTTGTTGTATGATGCTTTCAAGCTGATTCAAGAGCGCACAGGCAATGAACCGATGGAAGTTTTTGAAACAGCTTTGAAAAACATTATGCCCGTACTTGAGGTTAAAGCACGCCGAGTAGGCGGCGCAAACTATCAAGTACCGATCGAGGTGAAACCAGAACGCCGTACGGCGCTGGCGCTTCGCTGGCTGGTTAACTATTCGCGTAATCGCGGCGAGAAGACGATGCAAGAGCGTCTGGCTGCCGAGATTATCGATGCTTCTAACAACACTGGCGCATCCGTGAAGAAGCGTGAAGACACGCACAAAATGGCAGAAGCGAACAAAGCATTCGCTCACTACCGTTGGTAGAATCACCATATTAGAGAGGAGACAAACATTATGGCAAGAGAGTTCTCCTTGAAAAATACGCGTAATATCGGGATTATGGCGCATATTGACGCTGGTAAAACCACAACCACTGAACGGATCCTGTTCTACACTGGCCGTACGCATAAAATCGGCGAGACTCATGAAGGTTCAGCAACGATGGACTGGATGGAGCAAGAGCAAGAGCGCGGCATTACAATTACGTCTGCCGCAACAACCGCACAATGGGATGGACACCGCATTAATATTATCGACACTCCGGGACACGTTGACTTCACAGTTGAGGTTGAACGTTCCCTGCGCGTATTGGACGGGGCCGTTGGCGTATTCAGTGCAAAGGAAGGCGTGGAGCCGCAGTCCGAGACTGTATGGCGTCAAGCTGACAAGTACGGCGTTCCGCGGATCGCTTATATCAATAAGATGGATATCATTGGAGCAGACTTCCTCAATGTCGTAGCCGACATGCGTGATCGTCTGAAAGCCAATGCCGTTGCCATCCAAATGCCGATTGGCGCCGAGAATGAATTCAAAGGCGTAATCGACATTATCGAAGGCGTTGCTTATATCTACAAGGACGACTTGGGTAAAGATCCTGAGAAGACGGACGTTCCTGCTGAATATGCGGAAAAAGTAGAAGAGCTTCGCAATGATCTTGTAGAGAAGGTTGCCGAGCTTGACGAAGAGCTGATGATGAAGTATCTGGAAGGTGAAGAAATCACCATTCCTGAGCTGAAAGCCGCTCTACGCAAAGGTGTATGCGAAGTGAAAATCTTCCCGGTAATCGCAGGCTCCTCCTACCGCAACAAAGGTGTTCAAATGATGCTTGACGCAGTAGTGGCTTACCTGCCGTCCCCGCTGGATGTTCCGGATATTAAGGGAACACTGGAGGATGGCGAGGAGACGATTCGTCATTCTTCCGACGAAGAGCCGTTCTCGTCCCTTGCGTTCAAAATCATGACGGACCCTTATGTTGGTAAGTTGACATTCTTCCGCGTCTATTCCGGCGTACTGAAGTCGGGTTCTTACGTTCTGAATGCCACGAAAGGCAAACGTGAACGTATCGGCCGCATCCTTCAAATGCATGCGAACAGCCGTGAAGAAATCAGCGAAGTGTATGCAGGCGATATCGCTGCTGCGGTAGGCCTGAAAGACACCGTTACAGGCGACACGCTTTGCGACGAGAAGCATCCGGTTATCCTGGAGTCCATGAACTTCCCTGACCCGGTAATCGAAGTTGCAATCGAGCCTAAAACAAAAGCCGACCAAGACAAGCTGGGTGTGGCCATCTCCAAGCTGGCTGAAGAAGATCCGACATTCCGTGCTTACACGAATGAAGAGACAGGCCAAACGATCATAGCAGGTATGGGTGAGCTTCACCTTGATGTCCTCGTTGACCGTATGCGCCGCGAATTCAAGGTAGAGACGAATGTAGGTAATCCTCAGGTTGCTTACCGTGAGACATTCCGCGCAGCTGCGAAGGTTGAAGGTAAGTTCGTTCGTCAGTCCGGCGGTAAAGGCCAGTTCGGTCATTGTTGGGTTGAGTTCGAACCACTTGAGCCGGGCTCCGGCTTCGTATTCGAAAGCAAAATCGTGGGTGGAGCAATCCCTCGCGAATATATTGCTCCGATCCAAGCAGGTATCGAAGAATCGATGCAAAATGGTGTCGTGGCCGGTTATCCGCTAGTTGACCTGAAAGCAACTGTCGTCGACGGTTCCTATCATGACGTCGACTCCTCGGAGATGGCGTTCAAGATTGCGGGTTCCATGGCGCTTAAAGCTGCCAAGGACAAGTGTAATCCTGTCATCCTGGAGCCGATCATGAAAGTGGAAGTAACCGTTCCGGAAGAATACATGGGTGACGTAATGGGTATGTTGAACTCCCGTCGCGGACGCATCGAAGGTATGGACGCGCGCTCCGGCGCTCAGATCATCCGTGCCAAGGTGCCTCTGTCCGAGATGTTCGGCTATTCCACGACGCTTCGCTCCGGTACGCAAGGTCGCGGCGTGTTCTCCATGGAGCTGTCTCATTACGAGGAAGTTCCGAAGTCGATCGCAGAAGACATCATTGAGAAGAGCAAAGGTTAATACCTTTAGCAAGGAAATTGTTGGTGTCGGCCGTCATCAGGTATGATAATATTCTAGGTGTCGGCCCCCACATAAAAACTTAAGTGAAATTGAGGAGGTTCAAGTTCAATGGCTAAGGCAAAATTTGAACGTAACAAACCGCATGTTAACATCGGTACAATCGGTCACGTTGACCATGGTAAAACAACTCTGACTGCTGCAATCACAACTGTACTTTCCAAAACGTATGGTGGCGCTGCAATAGCATTCGACCAAATCGACAAAGCTCCTGAGGAGCGCGAGCGCGGTATCACAATCTCTACTTCTCACGTTGAGTACGAGACACCTAACCGTCACTATGCTCACGTTGACTGCCCAGGTCACGCCGACTACGTTAAAAACATGATCACTGGCGCTGCTCAAATGGACGGCGCAATCCTGGTTGTATCCGCGACTGACGGCCCAATGCCGCAAACTCGCGAGCACATCCTGCTGTCCCGCCAAGTAGGCGTTCCATACATCGTTGTATTCATGAACAAATGCGACATGGTTGAAGACGAAGAGCTTCTGGAACTGGTAGAAATGGAAGTTCGCGACCTTCTGTCCGAATACGACTTCCCTGGCGACGACACGCCGGTAATCCGCGGTTCCGCTCGTGAAGCGCTCATGAATCCTGATGGCGACTGGGCTAAGAAAGTCGTTGAAATGTTCGAAATCATCGACACTTACGTACCTAACCCAGTGCGTGATACTGAAAAGCCGTTCCTGATGCCTGTCGAGGACGTATTCACAATCACTGGTCGTGGTACAGTTGCTACTGGCCGCGTTGAGCGTGGTGCTGTTAAAGTCGGCGACGAGATCGAAATCATCGGTCTTCAAGAAGAAACTCGCAAATCCGTTGTTACTGGCGTAGAGATGTTCCGCAAATTGCTGGACTACGCTGAAGCTGGCGACAACATCGGCGCACTTCTTCGTGGTGTAGATCGTAAAGACATCGAGCGTGGTCAAGTATTGGCTAAACCGGGTTCCGTTAAGCCACATACCAAATTCACTGCTCAAGTGTACGTACTGACTAAAGAAGAAGGTGGCCGTCATAAGCCATTCTTCACAGGATACCGTCCTCAGTTCTACTTCCGTACAACTGACGTTACTGGTATCGTTAATCTGCCAGAAGGTACAGAAATGGTTATGCCTGGCGACAACATCACAGTTACTGTCGAGCTGATCGCTCCGATCGCTGTTGAGCTTGGAACGAAGTTCTCCATCCGTGAGGGCGGTCGTACAGTTGGCGCTGGTTCCGTAGCTACAATCGAAGCGTAAGCTTATAGCGGCGATAGTCGCTTATAATGAAGAAGCTGCCCCCCAGTCATGGATTCATGACTGGACGCAGCTTCTTTTTGTATAGCCATACGCTCATCCTCATCTTACCAACTACGCGATTAGCAGCATTTAAGGATTGACTCACTGGCAATAGTCACTTTAATATAGTGAAGTAGCTAATTAGGGAGAGGGGTACTTAAAATGAAAAAGAAAATGTGGCTAGGCCTCGCGCTTGCGGCCGTTATGGTTGTAATGACGGCATGCGGCGGAGGAAATACGGGGAAAACAGATGGCGGCAACGTTAAGAGTGGCTCGGAAGCAAATGAGCCAGCGGAAAAAGAGAAGACATATGTGGTTGCCATTTCCCAAATTATAGAGCATCCATCACTGGATGCGACGCGTGATGGCTTCCTAGCAGCGCTGGCAGAAGGGGGATTCGAGGTAGGTAAAAACTTGGAGATCGATTACAATAATGCGCAAGGCGAACCATCCAATGTGAAAGCGATCTCGGAGAAAATTGCTTCCTCCAAAGCCGATCTTGCCTTCGGTATTGCTACTCCAACGACGCAGGGGCTAGTGGACGAAGTGAAGGATAAGCCTATTCTGTTCGCGGCGGTGACTGATCCGGTAGATGCCGGTATCGTGGAGTCCCTTCAGGCGACCGGTGGCAACGTGACGGGTGCGGCGGATACGAATCCGGACGCAATTGTGAAGACGATGGATTTCATCGCAACTGAGCTTCCAGATGTGAAGAAGGTTGGAATCATTCTGAATGAAGGCGAGCCTAACGCCGTCGTCATGAGCTCTATCGCTGAGGAGGCGCTCGCTTCACACAATATCGAATTGGTGAAGGCGCCTGTCGTGAACAGCTCTGATATCCAGCAAGCAGCGCAATCATTAGTAGGCCGTGTGGACGCCATCTATATTACACTAGACAATATGGTCGTTACAGGAGCAGATGCTATCATCGAAGTCGCGAATGCGCAAGACATTCCTTTCTTTTCTGCTGACCGCGATACAGTAGAGAAAGGCGCATTCGCTACTGTCGGATTCAAGTACTAC
Source organism: Paenibacillus chungangensis (assembly GCF_042675905.1). NCBI lineage: Bacteria > Bacillati > Bacillota > Bacilli > Caryophanales > Paenibacillaceae > Paenibacillus > Paenibacillus chungangensis. Next base: position 45,296 of record NZ_JBHTJZ010000069.1, read on the forward strand.
GATCATGGCTATGAAGCTGGACAAATGGCAGTTGAAATTTTAAAAGGCAAAGATCCTGGCGAGATGGACGTGACGATGCCGCAAAAATTGGATTTCATCATCAATTTGAAGGCGGCTGCAGAGCAGGGAATTGAAGTGTCCGACGCGATGAAAGCATACGTGAAAGACCCTGCCAATAACATTATTGAGTAACTTAGGAGGCCGATAGCATGCTGATATCTCTGCAGGGCGGCGTAGAACTTGGCTTGCTCTATGCGCTTATGGCGCTGGGCGTATACATCACTTTCCGTATTCTGGACTTTCCGGATTTGACGGTGGACGGAAGCTTCACGACAGGCGCAGCCATTGCGACCGTCATGACGATTGGAGGGACGCCTCCATGGTTAGCCGTCATATGCGCCTTCTTCGGCGGCGCTGCAGCAGGCGTATGCACGGGACTGCTGCATACAAAGGGGAAAATAAACGGCTTGCTATCCGGCATCATTATGATGATCGCCCTGTATTCCATTAACCTTCGCATACTAGGCAAGCCGAATGTGTCGCTTCGCGGGCACGAGGATTTGTTCGAGACGATCCCTGTTATTGTTCTGGCCATTATATTGGTATTCGCAGTGAAGCTGCTGCTGGATTTGTTCTTCAAGACGGATCTGGGTTTAAGCTTGCGAGCGACCGGGGATAACAGCCGCATGGTCAGCAGCTTCGGAGCCAATACGAACTGGACGACGATTCTCGGCATCGCGCTTTCTAATGCACTTGTGGCGTGCTCAGGAGCGCTTGTAGCTCATCATCAGGGTTATGCGGATCAGAGTATGGGTATCGGCATGATTGTCATCGGCCTCGCTTCTGTTATTATCGGTGAAGCTATCATCGGAGCCAGGAATATATTCTGGGCTACTTTCGCTGCTATATGCGGCGCCATTATCTATCGTATCATCTATGCGGTGGCATTGCGGGTGGAATGGCTGGATGCTCAGGATATGAAGCTCATTACAGCCGTGATCATCGTTTGTGCCCTTGTTATTCCTACAGTGCGAAGAACATTGGTCCAGAAGATGATCGCCAAGAAGCGAACAGAAGAGATGCTGGCGGCAATGGTGCAAGCGAAGAGCGGGGGTGGTCGCTAATGCTGCAAATTGATAGGGTGTCTAAACTGTTCAATCCCGGTACCATGGATGAGAAGGTGGCGCTTATGGATGCTAACCTTCAATTGAAGCCTGGCGATTTCGTCACAGTTATAGGCAGTAACGGAGCGGGCAAGTCGACGCTTATGAATATTATATCCGGAGTGCTAAAGCCGGATGCAGGAGATATTGGAATTGACGGTAATCAGGTGAGCGCATTGTCGGAGAATCAGCGGAGCCGCTGGATTGGTCGGGTATTCCAGGATCCCATGGCGGGGACGGCGCCGCGTATGACGATTGAAGAGAATCTGGCGATCGCATACAAGCGTGGACAGTCCCGGGGATTGACGCTGGGGGTGGGGCGAAAGACGCGCGAACTGTTCCGTAATGAGCTGTCTCGCCTCGGTATCGGTCTCGAGAATCGTCTCAGCGCTAAGGTAGGGCTGTTGTCCGGAGGAGAGCGGCAGGCGCTCAGCCTGCTAATGGCGACCTTTACGCGGCCCCAGATTCTTCTGTTGGACGAGCATACGGCAGCTCTCGATCCCGCTCGCGCGGAGCTGGTGACGAGATTGACGGAGCAAATCGTGCGTGAGCTGGAATTAACGACACTGATGGTCACCCATAATATGGAGCAAGCGATTCAGCTGGGCAATCGGCTCATTATGATGGATAAAGGTCGAATTATTCTTCAGGTAGATGAGAATCGCAAAAAACAATTGACGGTTGAGCGTCTGCTGGGCGAGTTTGAACGAATTAGCGGCAAGAAGATGGCCGATGATAGAGTTGTGCTAGGTTGAGGCTGTTGCTAGAAGGAAGAAGTAAGGGGAATTTGCCCCTTGCTTTTTTTTTGCAAAAAAAGTTTAATTTCCGGTTGCATTAGCCCGCCTACTTCGGTATAATATTGACTGTTGGTCTGACGTTGCGTTGATGTGAGAGGTTGCCGACACACCCGGCTCCTTTGCCATGGAGCTAGTGAAGGGTTTTCTCACGGAGTATGTCCGATTAAAAAAATTGGGCGATAGAAGGAGGGACTTATATGGCAAAGCAAAAGATTCGTATCCGCTTGAAAGCATACGATCATAGAATTCTTGACCAATCCGCAGAGAAAATCGTGGAAACTGCAAAACGTTCCGGTGCTGGAGTATCCGGTCCGATTCCGTTACCAACGGAAAAGCAAGTCATCACCATTCTCCGTGCGGTACACAAGTACAAGGATTCCCGTGAGCAATTCGAGATGCGCACACACAAGCGCTTGATCGACATTGTGAATCCAACGCCGCAAACGGTTGATGCGCTGATGCGTCTGGATCTGCCATCCGGTGTAGATATCGAGATCAAACTTTAAATTGAAGTATTGCCATTATAGAGAGGAAACGAGGTGTCAACATGAAAGGTATCTTAGGGAAGAAACTTGGAATGACTCAAGTGTTTACTCCTGAGGGCAACGTAGTCCCGGTTACGGTAATCGAAGCGGGTCCTTGCGTTGTGCTGCAGAAGAAAGACCAAGAGAATGATGGATACGAAGCTGTTCAGCTGGGCTTCTCCGATAAGAGCGAGAAGAGAGCGAACAAGCCGACTATCGGCCATGCGAAGAAGGCTGGTGCGGCTCCTAAGCGCTACGTTCGCGAAATTCGCGGTATCAACCTTGGTGAATATGAAGTTGGCCAGGAAGTGAAGGCTGATCTGTTCGCAGAGGGCGAATTTGTTGACGTAACAGGTATTTCGAAAGGTAAAGGCTTTGCCGGCGTTATCAAGCGTTGGGGACAAAGCACAGGACCTATGTCTCACGGTTCCCGCTATCATCGCGGACCTGGTTCCATGGGCTCCATTCAGGCGAATCGCGTACCTAAGGGCAAGCGTCTGCCAGGGCATATGGGTCATGAGACGGTTACGATCCAGAAGCTTGAGATCGTCAAGATTGATGCGGAGCGCAACGTTCTGCTTGTGAAAGGTTCCATTCCTGGGCCGAAGAACGGATTCGTGAAAGTAAAAGAAACAGTTAAGAAATAATCGCTCTTGAAGAAAGGAGGAACAGTAAATGCCTAAAGTAACAGTATTTAACGTGAGTGGTTCGCAGGTAGGCGAACTGGAGTTGGCAGATAGCGTATTCGGTATCGAGCCTAACGCTCACGTTATGCACAGCGCTGTTGTTCTGCAGCAAGCTGCAGAACGTCAGGGAACGCACAAAACAAAAGGACGCTCCGAAGTGCGCGGCGGCGGCCGCAAGCCTTGGAAGCAAAAAGGAACTGGTCGTGCGCGCCAGGGTAGCATTCGCTCCCCGCAATGGGTTGGCGGCGGTACTGTATTCGGACCGACACCTCGCTCTTACGGCTTCAAGCTTCCTAAGAAAGTTCGTCGTCTGGCGATCAAATCCGCATTGTCTTCCAAGGTGATTGCAGAGGGCATCATCGTATTGGACCAATTGACAATGGCTGCGCCGAAAACAAAGGAATTCGCTACAATTCTGAACAACCTGAAAGCAGACCGCAAAGCTCTGGTTGTTACAGCTAATTATGAGGATAACGTGGCATTGTCCGCGCGCAACATCCCGGGCGTGAAATTCGTCGCTGCAGACGGCATTAACGTTCGCGATGTGCTCGTATACGACAAGCTGATTATCACCAAAGAAGCGGTCGAGAAAGTACAGGAGGTGCTTGCGTAATGAAAAATCCACGCGATATTATCAAGCGCCCGGTTATTACGGAACGTTCCAGCGATTATATGGCTGTCAAACGCTACGTGTTTGAAGTAGACCTTCGCGCGAACAAAACCGAAATCAAAAATGCAATTGAACAAATCTTCAACGTTAAAGTAACCGGCGTGAACACAATGCGTGTAGCGGGTAAGCCAAAACGCTATGGCAGACATAGCGGATATAGACCAGACTGGAAAAAAGCAATCGTTCAATTGAGCGATGACAGCAAAGAACTCGAGTTCTTTGAAACGTCTGTATAGAAAAGGAGGGAATTCTAGTGCCAATCAAAAAGTACAAACCGACATCTCCAGCGCGTCGTAACATGAGCGTGTCCACTTTCGAAGAGATCACGACAAGCACACCGGAGAAATCGTTGCTTGCGCCGCTTCACAAAAAGGCCGGCCGCAACAATCAAGGTAAAATTACGGTTCGTCACCATGGCGGCGGACATAAGCGCAAATACCGCATCATTGATTTCAAACGCATCAAAGATGGCGTTGTAGGTAAAGTGGCGACGATCGAATACGATCCGAATCGTACTTCCAACATTGCGTTGATCCACTACGCAGATGGAGCGAAAGCTTACATCATCGCGCCGAAAGGCTTGAAAGTAGGCGATCAAGTTGTCTCTGGACCGGAATCGGATATCAAGATCGGCAACGCATTGCCGCTTGCGAATATCCCTGTCGGTACAGTTATCCACAACATCGAGCTGAAGCCTGGCAAAGGTGGACAGTTGGTCCGCGCAGCTGGTACAGAAGCGCAATTGCTGGGTAAAGAAAGCGATTATGTATCCATTCGTCTGAGCTCCGGCGAAGTTCGCCGCATTCTGAGCACTTGCCGCGCGACAATCGGTTCCGTAGGCAACGGAGACCATGAACTTGTGAAAGTCGGTAAAGCCGGCCGTTCACGTTGGCTGGGCAAACGCCCTGAAGTTCGCGGCGTTGTCATGAACCCGAACGATCACCCGCACGGTGGTGGTGAAGGCCGCGCTCCAATCGGACGCAAGTCTCCATTGTCCCCATGGGGCAAGCCGACTCTTGGCTACAAGACTCGCAAGAAGAAGAAAGCATCGAGCCAGTATATTATTCGTCCTCGCACGAAGTAATAACGTCTCTATCGGGTCCGCGTGATGGAGTCATCACGCAAGCTATTGTGAGAAGGGAGGAACACATATGGGTCGCAGTTTGAAGAAAGGGCCGTTCATCGACGGCTATCTGTTGAAAAAAGTGGAAGACCTGAACGAAACGAACAAGAAGGTCGTGATCAAAACTTGGTCCCGTCGTTCAACGATTTTTCCTCAATTCATCGGACACACGTTTGCCGTATATGACGGTCGCAAGCATGTGCCGGTATATGTAACGGAAGACATGGTAGGACACAAGCTTGGCGAATTCGCGCCAACTCGTACGTACAAAGGCCACGCGGCTGATGACAAGAAAACGGGCAGACGTTAATTTGCCCTTGATCATTTAAGGATAACCGAGAGGAGGTTCCCACATGGCAGAAGCTAGAGCACACGTAAAATTTGTTCGCATTGCTCCTCGTAAAGCTGCTCTCGTAGCGGATTTGATTCGTGGCAAGCAAGTCGGCGAAGCGATCGCAATTCTGCGTCACACGCCTAAAGCTGCATCCCCGATTCTGGAGAAGCTGCTGAACTCTGCAATTGCTAACGCTGAGCACAACTACCAGCTTGATGTCAACAATCTGGTCGTATCCCAGGTTTACGCTAACCAAGGGCCGACGATGAAACGTTTCCGTCCTCGCGCAATGGGACGTGCAAGCCGGATTAATAAAAGAACCAGCCACATCACTTTGGTGGTATCTGAAAAATAAGGAGGGATAACGAGTGGGTCAAAAGGTAAATCCAGTCGGACTACGTGTCGGGATTATCCGTGACTGGGAATCCAAATGGTACGCAGGAAAAGACTTCGGCGATCTTCTATTGGAAGACGTGAAAATTCGTGAATACCTGAAAAACAAGCTGAAAGACGCAGCTGTTTCTCATATCGAGATTGAACGTGCAGCTAACCGCGTGAACGTAACGATCCAAACAGCCAAACCGGGCATGGTTATCGGTAGAGGCGGTTCCGAGGTGGAAAATCTCCGCACGGAGCTTGGCAAAATTACGAACGGCAAAAAAGTGCACATCAACATCTCTGAAATCAAGCAAGCTGATCTGGACGCTATCCTCGTAGCAGAGAGCATCGCTCAGCAGTTGGAGCGCCGCGTATCATTCCGTCGCGCACTCAAGCAAGCGATCCAACGCACGATGCGTGCAGGCGCTAAAGGAATTAAAACACAAGTTGGCGGTCGTCTCGGCGGCGCTGAGATCGCTCGTTCAGAAGGATATAGCGAAGGAACTGTTCCGCTTCATACGCTTCGTGCCGACATCGATTACGGTACAGCTGAAGCTCATACGACTTACGGTCGTATCGGCGTAAAAGTATGGATCTATCGCGGTGAAGTCCTTCCAACTAAGAAGAAAGCTCCCCAGGAAGGAGGCAACTAATCATGTTGGTACCTAAACGTGTAAAACACCGCAAGCAGCAACGTGGTTCCATGAGAGGTCGCGCAAAAGGCGGCACAACAGTAGCTTTCGGCGAATACGGCCTTCAAGCTGTTGAGCCATCATGGATTACGAACCGTCAAATCGAAGCGGCTCGTATCGCAATGACACGTTACATCAAGCGTGGCGGTAAAGTATGGATTAAAATTTTCCCTGACAAGCCAATTACTCAGAAGCCTCTTGAGGTTCGTATGGGTAGCGGTAAAGGTAATGTAGAGAAGTGGGTAGCAGTCGTGAAGCCAGGCAAAGTGATGTTCGAACTGGCCGGCGTGCCGGAAGAAGTCGCTCGTGAAGCGATGCGTCTCGCAGCTCACAAACTGCCCGTGAAAACGAAGTTCGTGAAACGCGAAGAAGTGGGTGGTGAAGCAAATGAAGGCTAGTGAATTTCGCAACCTAACCTCTGCTGAGATTGAACACAAAATCTCTGGTTTTAAAGAAGAGCTTTTCAACCTTCGTTTCCAGCTGGCAACTGGCCAACTGGACAACCCGACGCGGATTCGTGATGTGCGTAAGGAAATAGCTCGTGCTAAAACCGTTCTGCGTGAAAGAGAACTAGGAATCAGCAGCTAATCAATGCCTTGCTCAAAAGTACATTCACGGATGAAGGAAGGAGGAAAAACATGAGCGATCGCAATGCCCGCAAAGTTGAAATCGGCAAAGTGGTAAGCGACAAGATGGATAAAACAATCGTCGTGGCTGTTGAAACTTACAAGAAGCACGACTTGTACCATAAGCGCATTAAGTACACGAAGAAGTACAAAGCGCATGATGAGAACAACCAAGCTAAAATTGGTGACATCGTGAAAATCATGGAGACACGTCCGCTTTCCAAAGACAAGCGCTTCAGACTGGTTGAAGTTGTCCAAGAAGCTGTCATTCTCTAATGAACGTTCGCAAGTCTAAGCATTTCCCCGAAAGGAGGACGTTGAAATGATTCAACCATTTACACGGTTAAGAGTGGCTGACAATTCCGGTGCTAAGGAATTGATGTGTATCCGGGTTCTAGGCGGAACAGGACGTCGCGCAGCTTATATCGGTGATCTGATCGTTTGCTCCGTCAAACAAGCAACACCAGGCGGCGTTGTCAAAAAAGGCGACATCGTGAAGGCTGTAATCGTTCGTACGAAGCGTTCTGTACGTCGTAAGGACGGATCTTACATTACATTCGACGAGAACGCGGCGGTAGTCGTGAAGGAAGACAAGAGCCCGCGCGGCACGCGTATCTTCGGACCTGTTGCTCGTGAGCTTCGCGACAAGGACTTCATGAAGATCGTATCGCTTGCACCGGAAGTAATCTAATGACAGTGTTGATATAGACCTGATAGCTTAAGCGAGCAGGAGGTGTAACAAATGCCAAGGCTGAAAAAAGTATTGGAATCCCATAACAATAAGCTGCATGTGAAAAAAGACGATACGGTTATCGTCATTACCGGTAAGGATAAAGGCAAAAAAGGCCGCATCATCGCCGCGTATCCACGTGAAAACCGTGTCCTTGTAGAAGGCGTAAATATGGTGAAGAGACATACTCGTCCGTCGCAAGCCAACCCACAAGGCGGCATCATCGAGAAGGAAGCGCCGATTCACGTGTCCAACGTCATGCACGTAGATCCGAAGAGTGGCGGAGTCACTCGTATCGGCTACAAAGAAGAGAACGGCAAAAAAGTTCGGATCGCAAAGCGTTCCGGCGCAGTGATTGACTAATTGTTACGGTAGGAAAGGAGGTCCATGATCTATGACAGCGAGAATGAAAAGTCGCTACCTGAATGAAATTACTCCTGCATTGATGCAGAAGTTCAGCTATTCATCGGTAATGCAAGTGCCGAAAGTGGAGAAGGTCGTCATCAATATGGGTGTTGGCGAAGCAGTCTCCAACTCCAAAATTCTTGACACAGCAGTAGAAGAACTGCAAATTATCTCCGGTCAAAAGCCGGTTGTCACTCGTGCTAAAAAATCTATAGCGGGCTTCAAGCTTCGTGAGAACATGCCAATCGGGGTTAAGGTTACACTGCGCGGCGAGCGCATGTACCACTTCCTTGACAAGCTGTTCAACATTTCCCTCCCGCGCGTTCGTGACTTCCGCGGCGTATCAACGAAAGCATTCGACGGTCGTGGCAACTACACAATGGGATTGAAAGAGCAATTGATCTTCCCAGAGATCGAGTATGATAAAGTTGATAAAGTGCGCGGTATGGACATCGTCATCGTCACGACGGCAAAAACGGACGAAGAATCTCGTGAGCTGCTGACCCAACTGGGTATGCCGTTCGCGAAGTAATCCACTTCTAGGAGGTGTAATACCCAGTGGCAAAAACTTCGATGAAAGTGAAGCAACAACGCACACCGAAATTTAAAGTTCGCGCTTATACGCGTTGTGAGCGTTGCGGCCGTCCGCATTCTGTTCTGCAAAAGTTCAAAATTTGCCGGATTTGTTTCCGTGAGTTAGCATACAAGGGCCAGATTCCTGGCGTTAAAAAAGCAAGCTGGTAATCAGCCTAGTTCGGGAAGGAGGTTCACACTAATGGTTATGTCTGATCCGATTGCAGATATGTTGACGCGTATTCGTAACGCGAATATCGTTCGTCACGAAACCGTGGAAATGCCCGCTTCGACAATCAAGAAGCAAATCGCTGAAATATTGAAGCGCGAGGGTTTCATCCGCGATGCTGAATATATCGAAGACAACAAACAAGGGATTATCCGTATCTTCTTGAAATACGGCCCTAACCAAGAGCGCGTTATTACAGGCCTGAAGCGTATCTCCAAGCCTGGTCTGCGCGTATATACAAAATCGAATGAAGTTCCACGCGTGCTCGGAGGACTTGGAATTGCGATCATTTCCACGTCCAAAGGCGTCATGACAGACAAAGAAGCTCGTCAGGTGAAATCCGGCGGCGAAGTTGTCTGCTACGTATGGTAAGTAACAAGTCACAGAGACAGGAGGTGTAACAATGTCCCGTATTGGTCGTAAACCAATTGCAGTCCCAAGCGGTGTCAGCATCAGCTTGGACAACACAGTTATTACTGTAAAAGGACCGAAAGGAACCCTTTCCCGTGAGCTTCACAAGGACATGAAAGTGAATGTTGCGGAGAACGAAGTTCTGATCGAGCGTCCTTCTGACAATAAATTGCATCGTTCCCTGCACGGAACAACGCGCAGCCTTGTTGCCAACATGGTGAGCGGTGTGACGGAAGGCTTCTCCAGAAATCTGGAGTTGGTCGGCGTAGGTTACCGTGCAAGCAAGTCCGGCGACAAAATCGTGCTAAACGTTGGTTACTCGCATCCCGTTGAAATTGCTCCTGAGAGCGGCATCGAGTTCGAGGTTAACGGCAACACGAAAATTACCGTTCGCGGTATCGACAAAGAGCGCGTAGGCGCTACTGCTGCTCAAATCCGTTCCGTACGTGAGCCTGAGCCATATAAAGGCAAAGGGATTAAGTATGAAGGCGAGCGCATCATCCGCAAAGAAGGTAAAGCTGGTAAGAAGAAATAAGGCAGCTTAGGCTGATCTGGATCTATAGCGTTCCAAGGCGAATAGGAAAGGAGTGAACCTTGCATGATTACGAAAGCCGATAAAAATAAGGCTCGTCTGAAAAGACACCTTCGTGTTCGTAAAAAAATTAACGGCACAGCAGCGCGTCCGCGTCTGTCTGTATTCCGTTCCTCCAAGCATATGTACGCGCAACTGATCGATGATGTAGCTGGCGTAACATTGACAGCGGCATCCACTAAGGATAAAGAGCTGGCGGAAGCAATCGGCAACGGCGGCAACGTCGAGGCGGCAGCGAAAGTTGGCGAACTGATTGCGAAACGTGCGAAAGAAAAAGGCATTTCCGTTGTTGTATTCGACCGCGGAGGTTACTTGTATCACGGCAGAATTCAAGCGCTGGCGACAGCAGCTCGCGAAGCGGGCCTTGAATTCTAATCCATTCAAAAGGAGGTAAACGACTTGCGTGTAGACCCTAATACGTTAGAACTGACTGAAAAAGTAGTTCATATTAACCGCGTTGCTAAGGTTGTCAAAGGCGGTCGCCGCTTCAGCTTTAGCGCGCTTGTAGTTGTCGGTGACGGCAATGGATATGTCGGCGCAGGGATCGGCAAAGCCGGCGAAGTGCCGGATGCGATTCGCAAAGGCATTGAAGATGCGAAGAAAAACCTGATCCATGTGCCGCTCGTAGGTACATCGATTCCTCACTTGGTTGAGGGCAGATTCGGAGCAGGAAAAGTTCTTCTGAAGCCTGCATCGGAGGGTACTGGAGTTATCGCCGGCGGACCGGTTCGCGCAGTTCTCGAACTGGCTGGCGTAGGCGATATTTTAACGAAATCACTCGGTTCTTCGAACTCGCTTAATATGGTTAATGCTACGCTAGAAGGTCTTTCCCGCTTGAAGCGTGCGGAAGAAGTTGCGAAGCTGCGTGGCAAAACAGTCGAAGAGCTGTTAGGTTAAGGAGGGAAACTCGATGGCAAAATTGCAAATCACCCTCGTTCGCAGTTTAATTGGCCGCAACGAGAAGCAACGTGCAACAGTTGAATCGCTCGGCCTTCGCAAAATTCGTCAATCGGTCGTGCTGAACGATACACCGGCTATCCGCGGCATGGTTCACCATGTTAGCCACTTGATCAAAGTCGAAGAAGTATAAAAGCGATCGGTATATGTCAAACACGAAATATATAAGGAGGTGCGAAAGCGATGAAATTGCATGAACTAGCACCAGTTGCCGGATCCACTCGCGCGCCTAAACGCAAAGGCCGCGGTATCGGTACAGGTAACGGCAAAACAGCAGGCAAAGGCCATAAAGGTCAAAATGCTCGTTCCGGCGGCGGCGTACGTCCTGGTTTCGAGGGTGGTCAAAACCCGCTGTATCGTCGTGTTCCGAAGCGTGGCTTCAACAATCCATTCCGCAAGGAATATGCGATTGTTAACATTGAAGATCTGAACAGCTTTGCAGCAGGTACTGAAATCACTCCAGAGGTTCTTCTTGAGCAAGGAATTGTTAAAAATCCTTTGGCAGGAATCAAAATCTTGGGTAATGGTGAATTGAAGGTAGGTCTCACTGTAAAAGCGAATAAGTTCTCTCAATCTGCGGTAGAGAAAATCCAGGCTGCCGGCGGTAAAACCGAGGTGATCTAATTGTTCACGACCGTGTCCAACATATGGAAAGTAACAGATCTGCGTACGCGCATTCTGTTTACACTTTTCATTTTGCTCATTTATCGTATCGGTGCATTTATACCGGTGCCAGGTGTTAATACTGATGTGTTCGAAAACTTGAATGAACAAGGCGCCGACTTGTTCGGCCTGCTGAATACTTTCTCGGGTGGCGCGCTATTCCAGTTCTCCATCTTCGCCATCGGTATTACACCCTATATTACGGCTTCCATCATCGTACAGCTGCTGTCGATGGACGTTATTCCGAAATTCGCGGAATGGGCCAAGGAAGGCGAGAACGGCAAGCGCAAGCTTGCGCAAATTACGCGCTACGGAACAGTTATCCTGGGTATGGTTCAAGGTTTTGCCACTGCGATTGGCTTCAACCGTCAATATCAAATGGAAATGATTCCTGGCGCATCCTTCGTAGATTACTTGGTCATCGCGATCATCCTGACGGCAGGTACTGCCTTCCTGATGTGGCTCGGTGAGCAAATTACGGAGAGAGGTATCGGCAACGGTATCTCCATTCTGATCTTCGCTGCAATCGTAGCCGGTATTCCTGGCCACATTCGCACGATCTATCAAGATCAATTCGTAGGCACTCAGGATCAGTTATTCCTGAATATCGTGAAGATGCTGATCGTCGTATTGGTGATTGTCGCCATTATCGTCGGCGTTATCTTCATCCAGCAAGGGGTTCGGAAAATTCCGGTTCAATATGCGAAGCGTGTTGTCGGACGCAAAATGTATGGCGGACAGTCCACTCACATTCCGATGAAAGTGAATGGCGCAGGCGTTATCCCGGTTATCTTCGCGATATCGTTGATCATGTTCCCGATTACGATTGCAAGCTTCTGGTCCCAATATGCTTGGGCGCAATGGATTATGGACAATATGAACTATGACAAGCCGCTGGGCATGGTCTTGTACGTATTGCTCATTATCGGCTTCACGTTCTTCTATACCTTCGTGCAAATTAATCCGGTGCAAATGGCGGATCAAATGAAGAAGAATGGCGGCTACATCCCGGGCATTCGTCCAGGCAAGCCAACATCCTCTTACTTGACACGCGTTATGTCAAGGATTACACTCACAGGTGCCATCTTCCTGGCTGCGATTTCCATCCTGCCTGTGTTCTTCGGAGCACTTGCCGGCCTGCCGAAAACGGTGCAATTGGGAGGCACTTCGCTTCTGATCGTAGTCGGCGTTGCGCTGGATACGATGAAGCAAATTGAAAGCCAGTTGATCAAACGCCATTACAAAGGGTTTATCAATAAATAACAATAGGTTCGAGGACGGGCTGCCGCTGCCATAACGACAGGAATGGCTAGCGTCGCCCGAACGGACCTATTGTGCTTAAAGCGAGGAACACGCTAATGAACATTTTATTTATGGGCCCTCCGGGCGCAGGTAAAGGAACACAGGCAGAGCGCATTGTAGAGGAGTTCAATGTTCCGCATATCTCCACAGGCGACGCTTTCCGTCTCGCGATGAAGCAGGGCACTCCGCTCGGCCTTAAAGCGAAGGAATATGTGGACCAGGGTCTGCTTGTACCGGACGAGATTACGAACGGCATCGTGAAAGAGCGCTTGGCGCAGGACGATTGCACGAACGGATTCTTGCTGGACGGCTTTCCGCGTACGCTGCAACAAGCTGAAGCGCTTGATGTCATGCTGGCGGAGCTTGGCCGGAGCATCGACCATGTTGTCAACTTAAAGGTTGATCGCGGATTGCTGCTTGCCAGATTGACTGGCAGACGCATCTGCAAATCCTGCGCCACCACTTATCATGTATTGTTCAATCCGCCTAAGGTTGAAGGCATCTGCGACAAGGATGGCGGAGAGCTGTATCAACGCTCAGACGATACGGAAGAGAAGGTAGGCACTCGATTGGATGAATATACGTCCAAGACGGCGCCGTTGCTTAACTATTACAGTGATAAGGGACTTCTTCGCGAAGTCGATGGCGAGAAGGATATTAATGACGTAACATCAGATATCGTATCCTGCCTGAAAGGGTCATTGTAATGATTATTTGCAAATCCGAATCGGAGCTGCGATTAATGAGGGAAGCCGGACGCATCGTGGCCGAAACCCATCGCCTCATGGCGAATGCGGTTAAGCCGGGCGTTACGACGGGCGAACTGGATGCGATTGCTGATAAGTTCATCCGCAGCCAAGGTGCGATACCATCCTTCAAAGGTTACAATGGATTTCCTTCCAGCATATGCGCTTCTGTCAATGACGAACTGGTGCACGGCTTTCCCGGATCTCGCAAGTTGAACGAAGGCGATATTATTAGCATCGACATCGGCGCGCAGTTCGAGGGCTTCCATGGGGATTCCGCCTGGACCTACGGGGTCGGGAAGATTTCCGACGAAGCGCAGCGACTGCTGGATGTCACGGAAGAGTCGCTCTACGCGGGTCTTGCGCTTATCAAGCCAGATGTTCGGTTATATACAATTTCGCACGCCATCCAAGAGGTAATTGAAGCAGCAGGCTTCTCCGTCGTGAGGGAATACGTAGGGCACGGAATCGGCGCGGATCTGCATGAAGAGCCGCAAATACCGAACTATGGTATACCGAACAGGGGACCGCGGCTCAAGCCCGGTATGGTGCTTGCTATCGAGCCAATGGTCAATATCGGCGAGCGATATGTCCGAACGCTTGAAGACAATTGGACAGTCGTAACACAGGATAGCAGCTTATGCGCTCATTTTGAGCATACGGTTGCTGTCACGGAGGACGGCTTTGAAATATTGACCATTTTGCCGCAGCAGTCAGAGGTGTAACGATGGATGCTTGTCCCCAGATTGGTCAGTTTGTCAAAGTGCTTCGAGGCAAAGATGCAAACAGCTATGCCATCATCATCGCGATTGTCGACGAACGATTCGTCCTCATAGCAGATGGCAACAAGCGAAGATTTCATCAGCCGAAGAAAAAGAACGTTCTGCATCTGGAGTTGCAGCCTGCCATTAGTCCAGAGGCAAGAGACAGCTTGAAAGAAACGGGCAGGGTAACCAATGCCAAGTTGCGTTATGCAATACAGAAGTTTGCCCATGCGAAAGGAGAATGAAGGTGGCGAAGGAAGACGTCATTGAAGTCGAAGGTACGGTTATCGAGCCGTTGCCGAATGCCATGTTCAAGGTGGAGCTGGAGAACGGTCATCAGATTCTCGCACATGTGTCCGGTAAGCTCAGAATGCACTTCATCCGCATTTTGACAGGAGACAAAGTGGTTATACAGTTATCGCCTTATGATTTATCAAGAGGGCGCATCACCTATCGGAAGTAGACCGCATATGCGGAGCGCTTGCGAAAGATTCGGGAGGTAATCACAATGAAGGTCAGACCTTCGGTTAAGCCAATCTGCGAGAAATGCAAAGTCATTCGTCGCAAAGGCAACGTTATGGTGATTTGTGAAAATCCGAAACACAAACAAAAACAAGGATAAAAGGAGGGAAACTTAGCCTATGGCACGTATAGCTGGTGTAGACATTCCGCGCGACAAGCGCGTCGAAATCGCTCTGACATACATCTTCGGTATCGGTAGAACGACTTCGAAGAAAGTACTCGCTGAGACAGGCGTCAACCCTGATACACGCGTTCGTGACTTGACGGAAGATGAGCTTGCTCGTCTGCGCGAGACCATCGACAAAACGGTAAAAGTGGAAGGCGATCTTCGTCGCGAGGTTTCACTGAACATTAAACGCCTGACAGAGATCGGCTGCTACCGCGGTCTTCGTCATCGTCGCGGACTTCCTGTTCGCGGTCAACGTACGAAAACAAACGCGCGTACTCGCAAAGGTCCTCGTCGGACTGTAGCTAACAAGAAGAAATAAGAAGGGAGGACAATAAATAATGGCTAAAGCTAAAAAAGTCGTTCGTACGAAACGACGCGACCGGAAAAATATTGACAGTGGCGTGGCTCATATCCGCTCCACGTTCAACAATACGATCGTAACGATCACAGACCCGCACGGCAACGCCATCTCATGGGCTAGCTCCGGCAACCTGGGCTTCAAAGGCTCCCGCAAGAGCACTCCGTTCGCTGCGCAGATGGCTGCTGAGTCCGCTGCAAAAGCTGCAATGGAGCATGGCATGAGAACTGTTGAAGTTATGGTCAAGGGCCCTGGCGCAGGCCGTGAAGCTGCAATTCGTTCGCTTCAAGCCGCTGGCCTTGAAGTTAGCATGATCAAGGACGTAACTCCGGTTCCGCATAACGGATGCCGTCCTCCAAAGCGTCGTCGCGTATAGTTACCTCGTTGGCTGTGGTATCAAATATCTGCAACTTGTGAATAATGGTTGTGAAGGTTTGGCATACTACGAGATTTGACATAATTGACGACTAGTGTAACGGAGCGACGTTTGAAGGAGGGTACTAATAGTGATTGAGATCGAAAAGCCGAAAATCGAAACCGTTGATGTGAATGACGAAGGAACTTACGGACGTTTCGTCGTTGAGCCGCTGGAGCGCGGGTACGGCACGACACTGGGTAATTCCCTTCGTCGGATTTTGTTATCGTCTCTGCCTGGCGCAGCTGTAACATCGGTACAGATCGATGGAGTACTTCATGAGTTCTCGACGGTTCCCGGAGTGATTGAGGACGTAACAGAGATCATTCTGAACCTGAAGGGGTTATCGCTCAAGATTCACTCCGATGAAGAGAAAGTACTGGAAATTGATGCGGAAGGCGAAGGCAACGTAACAGCGGGCGATATTCGTGCTGACAGCGATGTCGAAATTTTGAGCCCTGATCTTCACATTGCGACTTTGGCCTCCGGTGCCCGTCTGCATATGCGTATCTACGCGAATCGCGGACGCGGATATGTGCAAGCGGACCGGAACAAGAGCGATGATCAACCGATTGGCGTCATTCCTGTGGATTCTATCTACACGCCGATTACTCGCGTTAATTACAGTGTAGAGAATACGCGTGTCGGCCAAGTGACTAACTACGACAAGCTTACGCTTGAAGTATGGACGGACGGCAGTATTCGCCCTGAAGAGGCGGTCAGCCTCGGCGCGAAAATATTGACAGAGCACTTGGACTTGTTCGTTGGCCTAACGGATGAAGCCAAAGATGCGGAAATAATGGTTGAGAAGGAAGAAGACAAGAAAGAGAAAGTTCTGGAGATGACAATCGAGGAGCTGGATCTTTCGGTTCGATCATACAACTGCTTGAAACGCGCAGGCATCAATACCGTTCAAGAGCTGATCACGAAATCCGAAGAGGACATGATGAAGGTTCGCAACTTGGGCCGGAAATCACTTGAGGAAGTACAAGAGAAGCTGGAAGAGCTGGGGTTAGGCCTGCGTATGGATGAGTAGTCAACCATCACGTGCAGACAACAGAGCAAGGGAGGGGAAAACAAGATGGCATATCAAAAATTGGGTCGTGACGCAAGCGCGCGTAAAGCATTGTTCCGTGATCTGGTAACGGACCTGTTCCTGTATGAGCGCATTCAAACGACAGAAGCGAAAGCAAAAGAGGTTCGTTCCATCGCTGAAAAGCTGATCACAAAGGCGAAGAAAGGTGACCTTCACGCTCGTCGCCAAGTGGCCGCTTACGTTCGCCGCGAATCTATCGATGGTGGTCAAGATGCGATTCAGAAGCTGTTCTCCGAACTGGCAAGCCGTTACTCGGAGCGTGCAGGCGGTTATACACGTATTCTGAAGCTGGGACCACGTCGCGGTGATGCTGCGCCTATGGTTTACTTGGAGCTGGTTGACCGTACTTAGTCGTTAGGGCTGCTGGCAGCCCTTCACTTCGTTGGTCGATTTCGGAATTGAGAAAGGGTGGACCTTCGCGGCCACCTTTTTTTATTTACAATCATATTTTGTCGCGATATGGAGTGGAGCGTATGCGCAATATTGCCATTAGAGTAAGCTATGACGGAACGGACTTCAATGGATACCAAATACAGCCGAGAGGGCGTACCGTTCAGGGGGAGCTGGAGAAGGCGATTAAGCATCTAACCGGCGAGGAAGTGACGCTTGTCGGATCTGGTCGTACGGATGCCGGTGTGCATGCGAAGGGGCAAGTATGCAACTTCCGCACGACTTCCGCCATACCTGTAGAGCGATGGGCGATTGCGCTTAATACGCGGCTTCCGGGCGATATCATCATTCTGGAGGCATGGGAAGTGCCGTATGAGTTCCATTCCAGCAAGTCCGCTAAGCGGAAAACTTACCGGTACACCATCGATAACGGCAAATTCCCTGATGTGTTCAGCAAGCGTTATCGCTTCCATCATCCCGCGCGACTGGATGTGGGAGCGATGAGAAGTGGGTTATCTCATTTGATTGGCACGCACGACTATACTTCATTCACATCAACTCATTCCACCAAGCCCAGTCACATTCGCACGATTTACGATGCCCGATTGATAGAGGAAGGATCGGTTCTTCATATTGAGCTGACGGGCAATGGATTTCTGTACAATATGGTGCGCGTTATCGCCGGAACGATGATGTTCGTGGGGCAAGGGAAGCTGCAGCCTGATGACATCAAGCATATTCTGGATGGAGGAGACCGCAGTCTGGCGGGGCCGACGGCCATGCCGCACGCCCTAATGCTGGTAGATGTGGAGTATGATGAAAAGTCTGAATGAAAAATGTGAAACAGCTCTTCCCGTTTCTCGAAGAGCTGCTCGATGGATGGTTTATTTCAGGGTGAAATTGCCGGAGCTGGTGCGGGCGTAAAGAAGCACCATGCCGTCACCGAACATTCCTTTGATGGCATCCTTGTCGGATGTCATATCACTAGCGGTGAAGCCGTTCTTATTGATTCTTCCTACACCGGAGCCGCCCATGTAATCCACGGCCAGAGAATCAGGGTCCTGTTCCAATTCCACCGTAATATTACCGCTGGAGGCTTCCAGCTTCGTATCGTAAAGCAATTGTTCGGCGTCCAGCTTAATGTTGCCGGAAGTAACCTTGACCGTTAATTCGGCGAATCCGTCCGACAGATCAACGCCTCCGCTTATTGCACGAATATTCATCGTATTGGCCAGATACTGGGCAATGGCGATATTCCCACTGCTTGTTATGGCTTCGATATGCTTGCTTTCTGTGTCAGTCAGCTTGATGTTGCCGCTGCCGGCTTTCAATGTGATGTGGGAGCCGACGATTGTATCTGCTTTAATATTGCCGCTGCCAGTTTTCGCCTCCAGTACGTCTACATTTGCAGCTGTAATAGAGACATTGCCTGATCCGGCATCGGTCTGTATGCGTCCCGTTGCAACGTCAGACACTGTAATATTGCCGCTGCCTACTTTCACATCAAGCGCATTCCACAGCTTTTCAGGAAGCTCGATCGTCATCGTGACGTTGACGATCCGTATTATTCTCCATTCGTTGTCGAGGCTTGTTTCCAACTGCAGCATAGTGCCGGATCGCATAGTATCCAGCTTCAAGCTCCTGGCTAAAGATGGCGTGGCGTTGCCTTCCAGCTTGACAATCGCCTGAGAAGTGCCGCTGCCTTTTCTGATGTTGACGTTAATGCTTCTACTCTCGATGTTCAGATTCTCCACCTGGTTCATTTCGAGTGTATACTCCTGATTAACCTCGTCCGTCATGAAAGAGATCAATCCTTCGACTGGAGATTTGCCACCCATGCCAATCACATAAGTGAGTCCAATGATTCCGATGAGCACAAGAATAATGCCTACTGATCGTTTCACAATTTCCACTCCAATAGCGAATTAGTTTTTTTCTTTAATTGTAGCAGGGGTACTGGCAAATAAAAACATGCTTATGCAGGAGGAGACATCGGTCGCAAGACGGAGACAGGGCGCTTGAACGAAGAGAAGAAGAGCTTTAGAAAAAGTCGGAAAAGACTTGCGTATCGATGTTTTATATAGTAGAATATAGCTTGTGCTTTCTTATTGGCTATCCCACAGCCCCGAATAAGAAATGCGCTTGATATACACAACAATTATTAATAAACAGTGCTGTAGCACTGCTAACACTTGAATATCGTAAGAGAATTAAGGAGGATCATCCATGCGTACCACCTATATGGCTAAGCCTAACGAAGTTGAGCGTAAATGGTTCGTTATCGATGCCGCCGGCAAAACGCTCGGACGTCTGGCTAGCGAAGCTGCAAGCCTGATTCGCGGCAAACATAAGCCTCAATTTACGCCTCATGTTGATACTGGTGACTTCGTTATCGTGATCAACGCCGAGAAGATCGTATTGACTGGCAACAAGATGGCTGACAAGAACTACTATCGTCACTCCATGCATACTGGCGGACTGAAAGTAACCCCAGCTTGGAAGATGATTCAGAACAAGCCGGAGCGTATGATTGAGCTGGCTGTTCATGGCATGCTGCCGAAGAATCGTCTGGGCAACAAGATGAAGCTGAAGTTGAAAGTATACGCAGGTGCAGAACATCCACATCAAGCACAAAACCCTGAAGTCTACGAGCTTCGCGGGTAATAAAGAGGAGGACACGTTTCATGGCTCAAGTGCAATACTATGGAACCGGTCGTCGTAAACACTCAGTTGCACGCGTACGTCTTGTGCCGGGTGAAGGACGAATCGTCATTAATAAACGTGACATTAACGAATATTTCGGCTTGGAAACTTTGAAGCTGATTGTGAAACAACCTTTGAACTTGACTGACACATTGAGCAAGTACGATGTGCTTGTCATCGCTAACGGCGGTGGCATGTCCGGTCAAGCGGGCGCAATTCGCCACGGGATTTCCCGTGCACTGCTGAAAGCAGACCCTGAGTTCCGCCCATCGTTGAAGCGTGCAGGCTTCCTGACTCGCGATCCGCGTATGAAAGAGCGTAAGAAATACGGTCTTAAAGCGGCTCGTCGCGCTCCACAGTTCTCGAAACGTTAAGAACCCTTGTATATCAAGGAATTTCAGCCCTTGGCCTTCATTGGTCAGGGGCTTTAATTTTTGTTGAGAGAAGTTCGTGACCATTTTAATCGCCGAATGGGGCCAACCGCCGCCAGATGGTTTAATCACATATGTTTATTAATTGAAAGTCCGGATCTCGAATCCGGACTTTTTTTGGTGCGCCACGCATGGCGACTGACTAGGCGGTGAAAGTCCGTTGGGGAGGCGTAGTTACCAATCACTTGAAATGAGAAGGTATTCATAAGCTCAATGTATGCTATATTAGGTGTTAGAACTATTAAAGGAGACCCCATACGATTATGAAGCTGTCGTTAAAAAATCTAATTTTATTCGTTGCGCTTCTTTCAGTCATCTTAACGATGTTCAGCAGTACCTCATCCGGCTACCGAATGAGTCAGCAGACACTTATAGAAAATACATTGGAAACGAACAGAGTATATGCGCAAAAGCTTGCGAATACGACGGATGTTTTTTTTAAGATGATGTTGAAAATGTTAGAGGAAAGCTCAAATGATTTCTCTCCCTATATGGAACGTGAGGATAAAAATGCCAAGTCAATGCTTCTTCTGGAAGCAGATCACTTGAAGCATTTAACAAATGCTTTTAACTCTGTTGTCATCGTGGCTGCTGATGGCGAGGTTTTAGCGACATCACCGCAAACGATAGATTTATTGGGCAAATATTTGGATTCCGAAGGCGGATTGCAGGCCTTGAATGAACGAAAGCCATTCGTATCCAAGCCCTATCTGTCTATGACGGGACGTTTGATTATTTTTATTTCTCATCCTGTATTCGCTGCTGACGGCGACTACCTTGGTCTTGTTGGCGGCAGCATATATTTAAAGGAAGATAATATTCTGTATGAGATATTAGGCGAGCATTTCTATAAGGATGACTCCTATGTATATGTCGTAGATGAGGATGGCCGTATTCTATATCATCAAGATCAACAACGGATCAATGATCAAGTACAACAAAATCCAGTCGTAGCGCAACTGATGAATAAACAAAGCGGAGCCGCTCGGGTCACCAATACGAAAGATGTGGACATGCTGGCAGGGTATGCCTATATTCCTACAGTGGAATGGGGAGTTGTCTCACAGCGTTCGGCAGATGCCGCATTAGCGCCGGCAACGGATATGATGAACGAAATGATGCTAAAATCGTTGCCGTATTTATTAATATCGTTAGTTCTGATCTCTTTTATATCCAAATTAATAGCTCAGCCTCTGCAAAACTTGGCTCGTGTGACGGAATCCAGTACGGAGAACAATCAGAACGAGAACATGAAGGATATAAGAGCATGGTACTATGAAGCGATTCAATTGAAAAAAGCTGTGATGTACAGTCTTGGATTTCTGCATGAGAAAGTAGACTCGATCACGCATCAGTCCAAAACCGATCCGTTAACCAAGCTTACAAATAGAAGAACATTAGATGAACAAACAATCAAGTGGGTAGAGGATGATACGGCGTTCTCCATTGTATTACTCGATATTGATCACTTCAAACGAGTAAATGATACCTATGGCCATGCTATTGGAGACGAAGTGTTGAAATTTCTAGCGCAACAGATGAGAGAGGTGACGAGGAAAGAAGATGTATGTTGTCGCTACGGCGGTGAAGAATTTGTATTGCTTTTGAAAGACATGAATGAAACGGAAGCCTATCATGTGGCTGAAAAATTGCGAACAACAGTAGAGAACTCCGTAAGTCCCAGCGGCGACAAAATAACATTATCTGCGGGAATCGCTTCTTATCCAGCAACCGCATCAAACCTGACAGAGCTATTCAATAAGGCGGACGAATATTTATATGAAGCGAAAAAAACAGGAAGAAATCGGTGCATATCAGGGAGTGTATCTGGAAGTGCGTTGGGATCAAAAGTGACCAATGTTGCTGGAGGCACATATTAAAAACTCGGCTGCCATATGATAAACTGCTTCAAAATTGACCAAACAGACGCGAATCATTCGACGTGTGTTTGGTCTTTTCTATTATTCGCCGATCATAAGACTTGCCGCGGCACTCTTCTACATGGCGGCTTTGGTATCTAAGCATAAGTAGACTTTTGTTTACTTTGGCGGTGACCGCTTCGAAGCGGAATGCATAGGCTAAAGCACAATTAGCGGCGGATATGAGAATGCACAATGGAGATGAATGTCAATTAGCCATTGAATTTCAAATAAGGAGCATATATAATTGATAATACAGATCAAATTACTTGGATTTAAGGAGTGAGGGCGTATAATGAACTTGTTTGAGAAGGAAGCACTTATTAATGAAAAAGCGGTCGAGTTGGAAACGGCGTCGCCCGAGGAGATTGTCCGTTTCGCAGCGGATACTTTCCCGAACCTCACGTTCGCTTGCAGCTTTGGAGCAGAAGATGTTGTGTTGGTCGATATACTACAAAAAGTAAGCCCGAAGACCGATATATTCTATCTGGACACGGACTTTCACTTCAAGGAGACGTATGAGACGAGAGACTTGCTTAAGCAAAGATATCCCGGCATTCCCTTCGTGGAAGTGAAGCCTGAGCTTACGCCGGAGGAGCAGGCTGCACAGTTCGGAGATGAGTTATGGAAGAAGGATGCCAATCAGTGCTGCAACATTCGGAAGGTTGCGCCATTGACATCAATATTATCCAAGTATGAAGCGTGGATTACTGGCATTCGCCGCGATCAAGCGCCTACCCGCGCCAATGCCAAGAAGATCGAATACGACGCCAAGTTCGGATTAGTGAAGTTCAATCCCATTGCAAGCTGGAGCAATGAAGAGGTGTGGGCATATATTCGTGAGCATAACGTCATCTACAATCCGCTGCATGACCGCAATTACCCCAGCATCGGCTGCGAGTACTGCACTCGGCAGGTCATGCCAGGAGAGGATCCGCGAGCGGGACGCTGGTCAGGCAATGAGAAGACAGAATGCGGTCTGCATAAGTAAGTAGGCGATAAGAACAGAGGAGGGTGAATGATAATGACGCAAATATTGCCTCATGGCGGCATTCTGGTCAATCGGATTGCGCAAGGAGAGGAGCGGGAGACGGCGTTAAACAAAGCGACATTCCTGCCTGCGATTACGATTAACGCGTGGACCATATCGGATCTTGATTTGATCGGAGTAGGCGCTTTCTCACCGTTGACCGGATTTATGAATGAAGAGGATTATCACGCTGTTGTGCACGATATGAAGCTTGCCGACGGCACATTATGGAGTATCCCCATCACATTGCCTGTACAAGAAGAAGAGTTGCCGTGGTTGAAGACGGGCGAGCAGGCTGCGCTAATCGGGGAGGACGGCATTACTTACGGCATTATTGCCATTGATAGTATATATAAAGCCGATCAGAAGGAAGAAGCTGTACGTGTGTTCAAGACGGACGATATTGCGCATCCCGGCGTGAAGAAATTGTTCGGGCTACCATCCACTTATGTGGGCGGGTCCATTACCGTGCTTAATCGCCCAAGACCATCCCGATTCACGGAATTTTACTTCGATCCTGCGGAGACACGGCAGCAATTCGCAGAGAAGGGGTGGAAGACGGTCGTGGGATTCCAGACGCGCAATCCGGTCCATCGCGCGCATGAATATATTCAGAAGACGGCCATGGAAATTGTTGACGCACTGTTCTTGAACCCTCTCGTAGGGGAGACGAAATCTGACGATGTGCCGGCCGATGTTCGGATGAGGAGCTATCTTGCTCTGCTGGAGCATTATTATCCGGAAGACCGTACCTTCCTTGGCGTATTCCCGGCCGCGATGCGATACGCCGGTCCGCGTGAAGCCATTTTCCATGCCATCGTGAGGAAGAATTATGGCTGCACGCATTTCATTGTCGGGCGCGATCATGCCGGTGTCGGCGATTATTATGGCACGTATGAAGCGCAAGAGCTGCTCAAGACAATTCCTGTCGAGGAGCTTGGCATTACCCCGCTATATTTTGAGCACAGCTTCTTCTGCTCAGCTTGCGGCAATATGGCAACGTCGAAGACATGTCCGCACGACAAGTCGCAGCATGTGGCATTATCCGGCACGAAAGTGAGGGAGATGCTGCGCAACGGCATATGTCCACCGCCGGAGTTCTCCCGGCCTGAGGTCGCTTCCATTCTGATCGCTGGCATGACGGAGCAGGAGCAGCCGGTCACGACATGAAAGACACATAAATAGCCACCTCGTCCCATATACATGAAATTGAGCACAGGGCTTATCTTTCCGGAAGAACTCTGCTCAGTGAATTCATGGGGGCGAGGTGGTTTTTTTGCGGGGGATGAGTGGCCGTGTAGTCGTATGGATGACCTATAAAGGCGTATTGCGCTTAGCTATAGCTGGAATTGTTGTCGGGTTAACCGCCTTGCTGCTGGGACGCAGCATTCCTGCCACCAGCACATGGTCATATTGGACACTTCCATTGTCAGGCAAGACGATTGCCATTGACGCAGGGCATGGGGGAGTGGATGGAGGAGCAGTGAGCAAGAGAGGGGCGTTGGAGAAGGACTTGAATCTGGCGATTGCGCTCTACTTACGGGATTATCTGCAGCAGGCGGGTGCCGTCGTATTCATGACGCGTGAAGGCGACCACGATCTGGCGACCGGCGACGCGCATGCTTACAGCAAGCGTAAGACGGAAGATCTGAAGAGGCGCGTCTCGCTTATTAAGGAACAGAATGCCGCAGCGGTAATTAGCATTCACATGAACAGCATCCCGTCGGAGAAGTGGTCTGGTGCTCAGACGTTCTATCATCCAGCGACACATCCCGATAATAAGCGGCTTGCCGCATTCATTCAGACTGAAATCAGGAATCTGGGCAATACGACGCGCATCGCTTCTGTCAAGAAAGACGTCTATCTGATGAAGGCAATTCCCGATGTCCCTACTGCGCTGGTTGAGGTGGGCTTCCTCTCCAATCCCGGGGAAGCAGAGCGATTAGTTGATGCGAAGTATCAACGCCAGGTGGCTGCCGCGATCTATCAGGGCATTCTCCGGTTCAGCGCCGGCGAGAAGCTGAGCAGGCAGGAGCAAGAGGAAGTGGAGCTTCAGAATCATAAGAGGAAATGAGGCGGGGGAGGAGGGTATTGGTGATGGAGGCTGAGAGCAAGAGACTGGCTTCACTTCTACGCTATGTTATAATGGGAGCGAGTAGGGAGCTATCTACATAAAGGTGGGACTAGTAATGACGATGACACGCGAGCAAGCGATTGAAGCCATCGAATCCGTGATGGCTGGAGGATATGGCGCGGAAGGCATCTCCTTCCGCGACGTGATGGTGCGGGACCGTGGCGTATCGCTCACGGTCCTGGGAGCGAGCGCGGCGGCGCAGCCCGCGCTCGAGGCCTCGCTGCGCGAGGCCCTGGCGCCCCTCGGCGCCGATACCGTGCATTGCCGGTATCGGGACGAGGGCGCGCCAGCGGCGGGCGGCGCAGCTGCGCCCGCCGGCAATGCGGCGCCCGGCACGGCCGGCGCCGCAGGGAGTGGCGGCCCCGTACAAGGGCACGGGGCCGACCTGATCTCCCCGCTGCTGGAGCCCGGCAGCGGGGTGCAGTTCATCGCCGTCGCCAGCGGCAAGGGCGGCGTCGGCAAGTCCACGGTGACCGTCAATCTGGCGGTCGCCTTGGCCCGCAAGGGCAAGCGGGTCGGCATTATCGATGCCGACATCTACGGCTTCAGCGTGCCCGACATGATGGGCATCGAGGAGCGCCCCGAAGTCGTGAACGAACGCGTCATCCCGATCGAGCGATTCGGCGTGAAGGTCATGTCGATGGGCTTCTTCGTTGAAGACAACAGCCCGATTGTCTGGCGGGGACCGATGCTGGGCAAGATGCTGCGCAACTTCTTCCAGGAGATCGAGTGGGGAGAACTGGATTACATGCTGCTTGACCTGCCTCCGGGGACTGGTGATGTAGCGCTGGATGTGCATCAGATTATTCCGCACAGCAAGGAGATCATCGTGACGACGCCGCATGCGACGGCTGCCTTCGTCGCAGCACGAGCAGGCGCTATGGCGATTACCACCAAGCATGAAATCATCGGAGTGGTGGAGAACATGTCATACTTCCAGTCGGCTTCAACAGGGGAGAAGGAATACGTCTTCGGTCGCGGCGGTGGCGGACGACTGGCGGAGACGCTGCATTGCGACCTGCTGGCGCAGATCCCGTTGGGGGCGCCAGACAACCATCCGTCCGAGCCCGACTTCTCACCGTCTATCTATAAGGCGGATACAGAGACGGGACAATTGTACCTGGAGCTCGCGGACAGCGTGCTGACACGGTGTGAATAATGAACAAAGCTCGATTCCGACTTGGCCGGAATCGAGCTTTCTTCGTTTTGAACGTTGTCGGATTCGGCTACTCGCCTTGGCCCTCGTCTCCACCGCCTTGTTCCTCTTCCGAGCCTTGCCCCTCCTCGGAGTCTTTTTTCTCTTTCTTCACTTTCTCATCCGGTTTCGGTTGGAGCTCCTCTTTGACCGCCACCTTCATCAGATCCAGCACTTCCAGTCGGAATAGCGGGTTCTGCATCGCTTCCTGCATCATGGACATGACTTCTTTGCGGTACTGCGCGCTTTTTAGGACGTCCAGTATCATGCGGTCCATCTCCGGCGTTTTCATCGTCTTTACTAATTCGGCTTGATATTGAGGGTCTTTCAGCAGCTCTTTGTGAATCTGCTTGTTTTGCTTATTTACCGACTTGGCGAATTCCCCTGCGAAGCGGGTATCTGTCATCAGCTTCTGGATGACCTTATCGTAATCGGGTGAGCTGATAACGTCCTTGACGGCCATTCGAACGTGCTCCTGATCTTGTACGGATAGCATCGAGGTGGATTGCGCGCTATACCCCGACAGTTGCTCTGTCGATTCCTGTAACGCCTTCTGTGCATCCTCCGTCTTTAGAATATCGATAACCATCGACTTCATATCCTTATAAGTAACCTGCTGGCCGCTTCCGCCAGAGGATTCCATTCCGCAGCTGCTCAGTAGAACGGTAAAGGCTAATATGATGCATAATGCCAATCGCCTCTTCATGTGCTGCCTGCCCCTTTCGTTATGAACTCGTCAGTAAGCTCTCTTGTATGCCTTATTATGTGCATCGTTCACGGTTTTATCATTGCCTGCATTAGCTTTTTGCTGTGATCGTGGTAAAATAAAGGGAAAACCCTTCGGGAGGATGGAACGTGACGTTACGCAAATGGTTTTTCTTATTTTGGAGCTGCATGGCGCTTGGCGCATTGGTATGCATCGTCGTGGGTGCGGCAATGTTGCTTACCGATCAGGAATTCGGCTTTCTTGGTTTTAAAGCCACTGGCTTTAATGTCTATATGATGGCGATATCGGGGCTTATGATTGGCGCTTTCAGTCAAATGGGCTTCTTCGCTTACTTGACGCTCAACTACATCGCGCTTAGCGTGTTTCGCAAAAAATACTTATGGACAACGTTGCAGGGATACACCACCGTATTCGCTGTATTCGGCATGGGATATGTGTTGTATGAGGGGCGAACGAATTATTGGTTTTTCTGGTTGTTACCGCTTCTACTGCTTGTCGCATCGCTACTCTTCTCCTGGTTGAAAGTAAAGCAGACCAACGCCAATGCTTTCGTGCCAACCATGTTCCTGTTGTTCGTAGTGACATTTATTGAATCATGGCCGGCGCTGCAAGGGGAGACGAACATTGCGGCGATCGTCTTTATGTTGATTCCGTTATTCGCATGCAATGCATACCAAAATATGATGATGCATCGGCTGTTGAAAAAAAATGAAGCCGACTCCGCTGCACCGAAGGCAGTGAAATCGGCGAATTCCTAACCGAGTCTATCATTAAGCATTGCCGGGAATGGATGTCTTTCTATCTTCGACAGCGTTGCCTTCGCTATCCGTGCCGGA
This sequence comes from Paenibacillus chungangensis, assembly GCF_042675905.1. NCBI lineage: Bacteria > Bacillati > Bacillota > Bacilli > Caryophanales > Paenibacillaceae > Paenibacillus > Paenibacillus chungangensis. The sequence continues at coordinate 73,586 of NZ_JBHTJZ010000069.1, forward strand.
TATAAGCTGGGAGACGGTAACGAAATCGAAGCCCCTATCACGAAGCTGATCGATAATAGAGGGAAGCGCCAAGTGGGTCTGCTGTGCGGAGTCGCTTGCATGCAGGAGTACGATGTCTCCAGGATGGGATCTTGTGATGACGCGATTGACAATTTTGTCCGTGCCAATCTTCATCCAATCCAGTGAGTCGGTGTCCCATTGAATAACTTTATACTGCAGCTCGTCGGCAATGCGAAGCACGCGCTTGTCGAAGTCGCCATTTGGCATTCTGATCAGATTAGGTTGTTCCCCTGTAATGTCGGAGATGATGGTATGGGCTGTTCGGATTTGCTTGCGTATTTCATCATCGCTCATTTTGCTGTAGAAATCATGCTTATGACCATGGCTGCCAATCTCATAGCCCTCATCTTGTATTTTTTTCACAAGCTCTGGGTGAGATTGACTCCATACGGATGAGACGAAGAAGGTAGCCGACTTCACTTCCTTCTCTTTCAACACTTCCAGAATAGGTTCCAGACGCTTGTCTCCCCAACTAATATCGAAGGTAAGCGCCAATACCTTCTTATCTGTAGGGATACTGTAGATGGCTGCAGGCTGCTGAGGCGCGAATACGGTAATGTTATCCCGCTCGGCATAGATGATACCGATGGAGAACACTAGCGCAATCGCAATGAAGAAATACTTTTTCAGCTTTTGACCGTTCAACACATAAAACATATTCATGGGGCTTAAGCTCTCCTCTCTTGGCGCCTCTTAAGAGGCTGCCGCTTAGTGGCAAGGATTATTCAGTGGACGTGATGAACAACCTTTATTAGTACAATCTATGCTCGTACAGCTGATATATTCATTTATTTCATCAAAGGCAAGGAGGTAATCCGTGTTTCAATTAAATGAGATCATCCGTGACTTAAAAGGCATGAACCGATTTATCGGCATATCGTTTGTATTGTTCTTTGCGGGGATGGTTATAGGAGCGACGAATCCCGGCTTCAAGTCCATTCTGGAAAGTCAGATTCAAGCGTTGGGACAAATGGCCAAAACGATTGACTCCTCCAGCAATCCGACTTTATCCGCGATTATTTTCATTTTCCTCAATAATGCGATCAAGTCAATCTATGTGTTGTACTTTGGTGTGTTATTCGGCATTCTGCCCGTCTTGTTTCTTATCATCAACGGTATGGTCATTGGGTATTTGCTTCAAATGATTGCAGACAATCCGACAGGCATGAGCGTAATGGAAGTTATCTTCAAGGGACTGCTGCCGCATGGCATCATTGAAATTCCAGCGATCATTCTCGCATGTGCGTACAGCTTACGGTTTGGAGTACTGACATGGAAGGCCGCGGGCTACTTGCTATTCAACAGAGAGAAGCTGGGCGGAGTTGGGGATGCATACAAGACATTTCTGGTGCGCTCCGTTCCTGTATCGTTGATCCTAGTTCTGGCGTTGTTCTTGGCATCCGTCATCGAAAGTACCTTTACCGTATGGTTATTAAATCAATAATGGTGGGGACGTAATATTTTTTCCAATAATTGAGCATAACAGTAAGGCGGTGTCGAGAGCATGTGCGACATTGCCTTTTTTGTAACGTTGATTGACGGTCTAATGTGTGATACCAAGAAAGGGGCCGCATACTGTGATGCTGGGAATGCTGTTCAATAACAAGGAATGCAAGGAACTTGATTATGTTCTTCGCAAGGAACTGGATGAAATGCTGCTTGATCTCAATGACTCGCGGTTGGATGGAGATATTAAAGGAGCGATCGCGAGAAGATATAGGATAATCTTCCGTATGTATGCCCGTATTGCATCTCCAAAAGAGCTATCGCGTTATGCGCTTAACGCAAGAATGTATAAGTGAAAAAAATAAAAAAAGGGGGTTGCAATACTATGGACCCCTGTGATATATTATAAAAGTCGCCGCTGAGACACGGGCGATACGCAAGAGGAAAGAGATTGTTCCTTGAAAACTGAACAACGAGCGAAACTGCCCTGTTAATTCTAACGGATTAATGGAAAAAGCAATATAAGTAATGAGCAAGTCAAACGAACTTCTTTTATGGAGAGTTTGATCCTGGCTCAGGACGAACGCTGGCGGCGTGCCTAATACATGCAAGTCGAG
>NZ_JBHTJZ010000070.1:0-85540 GCF_042675905.1 Paenibacillus chungangensis
ATAAGACTGTATTGACGTAAACTTAGGAACCGCCGTATACCGAACGGTACGTACGGTGGTGTGGGAGGTCGGCTACTCAAATAATGGGTAGCCTCCTACCCGATTTCCTCTTAGTAAGGATGATGTCCCATATAAGGAGGTTGTTCCGGATAAGCGGCTTTCGGGATGAACAGCGTTGCGATAAAATAGACGAGTACAGTGGTTCCGAAGCTGAATAGGGCGGAGATGGCGACGATCAGCCGTATAATTGTAGCGTCTATGTTGAAGTATTCCGCGATGCCTCCGCACAGTCCAGTAATTTTGCTGTCTGTTTTTGATCGAAATAGTTTTCTCATCGTTTAGTCGTCCTTTCGTCCAGCTCTTTGATAAACCCATTGTAACAAGCTGCAGGGTGATCCAGGAACAGACGAAGGTCGGTTGCGTGGACTGGTCTTTGGTCGGGGGGAGCTGCGACGGAGGGCGGGGCCCAGCCAATACTCCCGACCCAAACTGACTATTCGTGCGAAATCAGAGCGGGTTGAACGATTGGCGGTGCACCATCTATTAGAATCGCGCTATTGTCCAATCGTATAACGTGAACGGAGCGTGGCGACCATGGCCTCCACTTCCGCGGGCTCAGGCAGTTGTAGCTCAGAGGGCTGAACGGCATCGGCAGCATGAGGAGTTGGCGGGGCAACGCCGAGCGCTTGCTGCACAGCTTGAGCGAATGCATGCGAACCGTGCGGTACGAGCCCCGCGAGCTCCTCCAGACTGGCAGTGCTGTCCGCCGAGACGAGCGGGTGTCCGAGCGTATCGTCTCCTCCAGACGCGATATCGTAGAATTGGCGCACGAAGGCGGCGCGGGCACTACCTGAGCCTTCCGTTACGACGAATGCCTGTACGATGGTCGCATGCGTCTGCCGGCGCTGCGCAATGCCGCAAAATTTGAAGCCGTCAATACTAAGATCGAAATCGCCAGGGCAATAGGCTCCGGTGATCTCCCCTTTGTCCACTTGTCGGCCAGTTCCCTTGAGCGCTTCTCGGATTAGGGCGAACATGCCCTCGAAATCGTTATGGAAATGGTAATCCAGTACGTGGGTCTTAGGTGCAATCAGAGAGAGATTGACGACACCGGCATCCAGTGGTACAGCCGCACCTCCGGAATTACGCACAGCGGTCGCCCAGCCGCTAGATTCCAGCCATTGCCTAGCCTCCTGCACATGGGGCATGCGACTGTCGCGAAGCCCCATAATGAATGCTCCTGGATGCCGCCATATATGGCAGACGGCGGGGCCGCCTTTCCCTGCACTTCGGCACAAAAGTTCATCCAGTGCGAATGCGTACAACGGATCGGTAGAGGTGAAGTCGTTTATTCGATTAAGCACTAGCATGCTCTGCCAAGCGTCGTTCATAGCAGTCTCTCCTTCCTGAATTCTTGCCGTCCATTCCGTTCATGTATGCTTCAGTAGATTATCATGATCCTGATTTAGTTACAAATGTATGGCTCCTTTTTGTGCATATATGACAGCGAGGCGAATAGCAATGGGAACATGCAGAACAAGAGGACCTCTCCTTTACAGGAGAGGTCCTCTACTAGTTGAGCCTCCGTATATAGGTAAAACTTATTTATAGTAGGAAGTGGTCAATGGAACGAACACGGAGGTGCCACTTTTTACGCTGCCATTAATGTAAAGGGAATTAACGCCACCAATTCCGACTTGAACAGTCACTAAGCCGTCTTCAGGTTTAATACGCTCAACGCTCTTCAAAATAATATTGTGATCAGAGTCCTTAATGGTCAAATCTGTAATATCGCCGCCAACAGCAGCGATTTGCAGGTATAACGTTTGATATTCTTTATTCGGGTAAAGCATGAAGCTGCTCGAACGATTGCCTGATGCATTATCGAACCAAGCTTCTTTATAGTCTTTGCCTTTATAGGTTGTTTGTGCTGTATCCTTTGTGTGATACATATCTCTGAAGCCTTCTGCAATAGACACGCCGTCCACTTTCTCGCCTAGTATAATTGTTTTTGTAACTTCATCATAATCAACTGCCACATCGAGCGAATTGGATATTGCGCGAATTGGAAAGTAGTTGGCGCCTTGATACAGGATAGGCGCAACTGCATTGCCGTTCACATCACGCAGGTCAGCATAGGTACCGTCAACCTGAACTTTAATGTCGGGATTGAGATATGCTTTTATTTCCTGCAGCTTAGTTGCCGCATATGCTCCCGTTCCCATACTCGCGAGAATCGTCATACTAATGACAGCAGTAAATGTCTTTTTTTTCAATGTCTCTCCACCTCAATAGATGTACATAGTATTTTACCAAAAGTATATCCTTTTATTATAATTTCGCAATAGTTCTTTTGTAACATTTTCCATTAATTTATTGTATAATTTGCAAACTGTTGAGCTGGAGATAATGGCTGCATAGACTGCATGTCTCCACTCGGAATTTTCGCAGCAAGCTTGTCATTCCTGTCCGCATATTTGTCCAAGTTCTCACATACATATGTATCAGCCAGTGAATAACAATTGAAGTAGAGGGGATGATGACATGCGTCGCATGACATGGACCGCGGCAATGATTTTAGTAGTAGCACTAATACTGTCTGCTTGCGGTACGAAGGACGCCGAGTCCGTGGTGAAGGATCTGGACAAATCTGTTAACAGCATGGAGAGCTATCAGGGAAGCGGAACGATGACGCTCCACAATGGGCAGCAGCCGCAAGCGTACGAAGTGGATGTATCGTTCCAACAACCGCACTATTATCGCATCAAGCTAACGAACAAGGAGAAGGATATTACCCAGATTGTGCTCAAAAACGATGACGGCGTATTCGTACTGACTCCCAAGTTGAATAAAGTATTCCGCTTCCAAAGCGAATGGCCGCAAAATCAAGGGCAAGTCTACTTGTATCAAACGTTGGCGCAAAGCATCATTACGGACAGCTCACGCCAATTCGCTGCGAATGACGACGCCTATGTATTCGATGTGATGGCCAATTACAATAGCGGGTCGCTGGCAAGACAAAAAATATGGCTGAATAAGTCGGATTTAAGCCCGCTGCAAGTAGAAGTGAGCGATACGAATGCAAGAGTGCAAGTGGATGTGAAGTTCGATACGTTCAAATTCGATCAACGATTCGACGAAGGCTTCTTCAACACGGATGAGAATCTGAGAAGCGAGAGTGCGGCGGAACAATCCGATGAGCCGACTACGACAGTGCCGGACGAAAAAGATCAGGACGGCATCAAGGCGCCTGGCGATGAAGGCGTCGGTACGACGAATAGCGAAGACAGTCCTGTCGACAGCGATTCCGAATCGAATGCGGAAGAGGCGGATCAGGATGAAGATGCGGATACGGACGCCAATAATGAAGAAGAGAATGCTGATACAGCCGCTGAGAATAAGGTGGAGAAATTCGTGGTGATGGGTCCTTCCTATACGCCGCAGGGCGTTGTGGTGCTGGATGAGACGGATATTGTATTCAATGAACAGCCAGGCCAGATGACGCGATACGATGGTATATACAGTTATACCCTCATTCAGACCCAAGCTCAGGAGCAATCCGCTTCGTTCATGCAAGGCATGATTGTTGACCTGGGCTTTACACTGGGTGAGCTGACAGGCGGCGACGGACTGCAGACGCTAACGTGGACTTATCACGGCAGCCAATTCCGAATAACCAGCGCTAATCTGCCTCAGAGCGAGATGGAGAAAATTGCGGAATCCGTTCAGGCAGAAGTGGGGAAGTAGCACTTTCCTGATCTGCCAATACTAACCGAACGATTGTGAGCGCCTCTTCATTGACAGTCCTGGCAGCAGCGTATAACATGAATAAGATAACGAATTGCTGCTCGGACTGCCAACGGTTTAACATATAAGAAGAAGGTGAAGGTGTTGGAATCGTTTTATCGCCCGACATGGGCAGAGATCTCGCTAGATGCTTTGAGACATAATCTGCAAGCCGTTCGTCAGACATTGCCAAATGGCTGCAAGTTAATGGCCTCCGTGAAGGCCAATGCCTATGGACATGGACTAGTTGAAATTGCGGGGGCGGCTGAGCGCTTCGGCGTAGACTATCTCGGCGTCGCCTTCCTCGACGAGGCGCTGAAACTGCGCGAAGCCGGCATTCAGTCGCCTATTCTCGTGCTTGGATTCGTCCCGGCGGAAGGGCTGAATGCAGCTAGAGAGCACGATATTACGATAAGCTTATTCCGTGAGGATATCCGACAAGCCGCAGAGATGCTGCCGCACGAGGGGAAGAAGCTGAAAGCGCACATTAAGCTGGATTCCGGGATGGGCCGGCTTGGCGTGGTCGGCTTCAAGGAGGCAATGGCATTCATCGAGCGATCGATAGGGACTCCTAACCTTCGTGTGGAGGGCATGTTCACGCATTATGCCAAGGCCGATGAAGGGGATAAAAGCTACACACAACAGCAATATGAACGGTTCCGCGATGTGGCGGAAGCGGTGAAGCAGCGCGGCTGGCCACTCCAGATTATGCATGCGGCGAACAGCGCCGCCGGCATCGATACGCCGGAGTGGGCTGGAGGTATGGTACGACTGGGCATCAGCATGTACGGGCTCTATCCATCTGTGGAAGTCAATCGGCAACGCGTATCTCTTCAGCCGGTATTGTCCTTGAAGTCGCAGCTGGTACATGTGAAGCAGACGCCTTCCGGCTGGGGCATCAGCTACGGCACCCGCTACGTCACAGTCGGCGAGGAGTGGATTGGTACTTTGCCCATTGGTTATGCTGACGGCTTCAGTCGGATGCTTACGGGGAAGGCGAATGTGCTGCTGCGAGGCAAGCGGCTTCCTGTGCTGGGAACGATCTGCATGGATCAATGCATGATTGCGCTGGATGCCGTGAATCGCGCAGACAATCCTGTGAAGACGGAGGAAGAGGTCGTCATTATCGGACGGCAAGGTGATGAGATGATTACAGTCGAAGAGTTGGCGGATCAGCTCGGAACGATTAATTATGAAGTGATCTGCATGATAGCGGCGCGTGTGCCGCGCGTGTATATCGAAGGCGGCAGTCAGGTTTCCGTGCGGAATGCGCTGGTGTGAATGCATATGCGCATGAGGGATATTTTTCTAGCTGAAAATTTGTAGAATAATAAAGGAAATTCTCTCTTCATCACGAATCAATGGAGTAGGATAACTGTGTGTGCCGACAGTCTTCATGGGATGATAGCATAATTGATATACGTCTGACATAGATATGAGGAAGTATAGAGAAGGCATATTTACGTCATAATGAGTACTACGGTGTTGGAAAAGTTTTGGAGGTGCGAGTTCGGTGGCCAATATGCATAACACGAAAAGGATCATGATTAGCTTGCCCGATCAGCTGTTGGAAGAGGTCGACGGTATTGTGGCCAAGGAAAATTCCAACCGCAGCGAATTTATTCGACAAGCCATGAAGCTGTATTTGGTGGAACGCAAAAAGCGTCAAATTCGTGAATCGATGCAGCGCGGGTACATGGAGATGGCAAAAATCAACCTGAACATGGCCTCGGAAGCTTTTCAAGCGGAGGAAGAAGCGGACCATACATTAGGCCGTCTCGTAAGCGGGGTGTAGAGCTTGATCGTAAAACGCGGGGATGTGTTTTTTGCCGATCTGTCACCGGTTGTTGGCTCTGAGCAGGGCGGTGTCAGGCCTGTACTTGTCATACAGAACGATATAGGCAACCGATTCAGTCCGACTGTCATTGTGGCTGCCATTACAGCGCAAATTCAGAAGGCGAAGCTGCCTACCCATGTGGAGATGGAGGCGGAGGCGCACGGCTTCGACCGTGATTCCGTTGTGCTATTGGAACAGATTCGCACTATTGATAAGCAGCGTCTGACGGACAAGATTACCCATCTTGATGACGAGACGATGCGTAAAGTAGACGATGCTTTGTTAATTAGTGTCGGCTTAATTGATTTCTAGAGCAATATAAAGGCAATAAGCGTCAAGAAATGTGTCGCTCCGCGGCTGTTTTCTTGACGCTTATTTGTAATGCGCTTTCAACAAGGGCATACCGGGTCTCTCTTAATAGCGCAGCGTGAAGCGGTAATTGCCCGACTGCAGTACAAGGCTCAGTTCACCCTTATTCAGGCTGCAGGATAGGATGCCAGACGGCAAAAAGGAATTGGAGCCATCGACCGATAGAGGAACACTCCCTTCGGCGATCCACTTCGGCATGCCTGCGCCGGGAAGATCGCCGAGCAGCAGAGTGCCATTCATCGAACAAGGCAATGACAACAGGATCGTGAAGGTATTGTCTTCATGACGATCCCATCTGATCGTAATATCGCCTCTTGGTGTGCTTGTCTTCGCCTCGGCGAACGAAAGCGCTTCTGCGAAATATGGCTCTAAGACGGCAGATGAGAATCCCGTGGAGCTGCTTCTTATCCCGCATACATACTCCTGCAGCATGCGGGAGGGATAGCTATTCCAGGCGTGGCAATGGGACTCGATATCGTCCCAGCCCTCCCACATCGTCGTTGCGCCCTGTGCAATCATATACCCCCAGCCGGGGTATTCCGGCTTGGTCATGAGGCGGTAAGCATACTCCCGCATTCCATTATCGAATAGAACACGCAGCAGCGGCAGGGACAGAACAGTTTTGCTTTCCCACGGGCGGCCAGCTATGTAAGCGAGCACATCAGCTTCGTCCTCGGACGGGAGGATGCCAGCGTGTAGAGCGAGCGCATTGACACCTTGATGAGCTTGTGCGGAGCCTGAGCTGTCGCGCAACCGCTTCGTGTCGGCGTTGTACAAGTTCGCCAGTATGCTGTCCCGCAATTGCTTCGCCTGTTCGGTATAAGCTGCGCTCTCCGCTTCAAGCCCCAGTATGCGGGCTGTATCTGCTGTAATGATAAGCGCTTGCCAGGCTTTCAACTGCTGTACGGTCAAATAATCGCCTTCGTGCTCCACAGTGGGATAAGGCCAGTCGCTTATATGCCATCCTGCGCTGACGGGGATAAGGCCAGTCTCATGAGAACGGGTGGTCATGTAGGCGTCAAGCATCTTCTTCATCGGCTCGTAATAGCGCTCCAATAGATCGCGATCGCCGCTGAATTGATAAAGCTTCCACAGCAGGGTGGCGAAGTGCAGATCCCACTCCGGTATTTGCAGATAGAAGTCGGGATGCTCGTAATTGGACGGATAGACGAATGGGAAGGAGCCGTCCTCTAACTGACCGTCGGCGAAGTCGCGCAGCGTCTTGTCCAGCATGTGATAGGCGTCGAAGTTGTACAGCAATGTCTCCGCCTGCAAGTCTGTATCCGTCAAGTATTGCGCTTGTTCCCGGTGAGGGCAATCGACGACTTGTCCGACGATATTGTTGCGCTGTGTCTGGATACAAGCCTCATAGAGCTTGTTCAGATGGGCGGACGAGCTTGCGAAGCTGCCCGTCGCCGCAATACCGGTGTGAACGGAGCATACGGTCAGCTCCCCATCCTGCAGCGAGCGGGGATAGCCTGTTACTTCAATATACCGGAAAGCCTTGTAGCTAAGATCGGGCGCCCATACTTCCGTACCGCCCCGTCCATGCATCTTGTAGCGGTCGAAGTAATGGGAGGAAGTCTCGTTGCAGACCCGATGCTGCACCCGGCCATTGTCGTCCAGTTGTTCCGCGTAGCGTAGCGTGACCGTCGTTCCGGCTATGCCGGGCAGCGCGATCTCGGGCCAGCCAGAGATGATTTTGCCCGTATCGAATACTTGTATAAGCCCTTCATCCGCGGAATGAAGGGCTTCTCCTGTCGGCGTGGGGACAATCCGTTCATGCTCCCGTCCTTCCGGCAGCTGCTGCCAGCGCAGCTTCCAATGCTGCAGACTTTCATCAGCCAGAATGGCAGGTGCGCACAGGCTCTCGGGGAACTCTGGGAGCAGCCAGTTCTCTTCCAGCCGCGATGCGTCGTAATGCTCAATAGCCGACAATCTCCGGTTCTGCTGATAAGGCGTTCCGGCAGTGTGGGGCATGCTGCTGCTGCGAAGCGTTAGCCATTCGACATCCGAACGAACAACCTCTTCATACCCGTCCTCGCAGCGGATATGCAGTTCCAGCAGCAAGCCCGGCTTGCCGTTCACATAGTTCTGCCCGCTGCCTCCCAAGTAGTGGGCGATGACGCCGATGCAATTGTCGCCGGTGCGCAGCGATTCGCTCACATCGTAAGCCAGATAATACTTGCTGTGCGGGATGCTTGTGGGCGCCGGAGAGCCGTATCCGCCGATGCGTTCGCCGTTCACATGAAGCTGGAAGACATGATGGGCGGAGATATACAGCTTGGCGCGCGTCACGGGACGCTCCATTCGGAAGACACGACGGAAGTAGGCGAAGTCGTTGCAGGCTACTTCGCTCTCTCGCCATATCCACTGGGCCTGCCAATCCTTCTCTGCCAAGCCGCTCTCCCACCAGTCTGGCGCCATCTCCGCATATTGCTCCTCTTCGTTCCAGACACAGGCTTGCCAATAGTATCTGCTGTTGCTCGCAAGCGGCGGGCCTTCATAGCGCATGTGAAGCTGGCCGCCATCTCTTCTGCCGCTGTCCCACAGCAGCTTTCCTTCTTGCAGCGAGCGTAGAGAATCTGCGACCTTCACTCGGCAAGCGCCGGGAGTCTCCCCTCTTCGTTCGCTCGTCAGCTGCCAAGTGAAGCGAGGGGCGGAAGTATCTATAGCGAGCGGATTAGCCAGTCCGTTCACAAGCGGATTAATGACGTTGAACATATAAGCTCATCCTCCTTTTGGTCTCAGTATAGTGGGTAGAGATGAGCCGAAGAAGGGGGGGATATGATATATTTATAGGTGAATCGCATCATCGTAGGTTGGGGGCGGATGGGAATGGAAGGTTATCCCCGATTGTTGGAAGGGCGAATATTTTGGCGGGGCGAGCTTCAGCTTGTCGTAACCAGGGAGCATGAATGGTTCGAGCTTCCGCTGCACAGACATGATTTCGTGGAGATCAACTATGTCGCGGAGGGGAACGGGCATCATTATATCGGGGATGCCCGGCTGGACGTTAGACAGGGAGACATCTTCGTGCTGCCGGTTGGCGCCAGCCACGTATACCGGCCGAATTCCAAGGAAGCGAAAGACGACCTTGTCGTCTACAACTTTCTGATCGGGAAGGATACGTTAGAGGACTATCTGCGCTTGTATCCGCTTCCTCTCAATCTGTCAGACGCATTGGGATTGACGAATTCGGCATATCGACGGTATAGGGATTGTGCGGGAGATGTTCGCAGGCTAATGACGGCTTCCTACCGGGAGTATGCGCTTGGCCAAGCGGGTGTAGAGGGGATGATGCTGGCTTATTTGACGCAATTGCTGCTAGTGCTGTACCGTCTTGAGCTATCGGAGGGAGAAGAAGGTCCCGGGCATGTAAGCGCGGACGTCTCCAAGGTGCTGCAGTATGTGGAGGATCGCTATGCGGAACGCATTACATTGAGGGATGCCGCATCCCTGATCCCTGTCAGCGTCAGTCATCTACAGCGGTTGTTTAAAGGGGAGACGGGCCAAAGCTTTATCGAATATGTACAGAATCGGCGGATTGAGCGAAGTCGCGAGCTGCTGGAGGGGAGCCGGTATTCGGTGGCGGAGGTTGCCCGGCTTGTCGGCTATCAAGATACGAAGTTTTTTCACGAGCTATTCAGGAAGAAAACGGGTCAGACGCCGCTTCAATATCGCAAAGGGAAGTGAATTATCATTTTTTGCAGGAAAAGGGATGGACATCATTCATTGACATTTGTTATGATAAGTCCAACTACAACATATATCATTTTTGGCATGTGATGCGAAGAACGCAAACAGGTCTGCTATAGGCAGCCGTTTGCGTTCTTTTTTTATATTCTGAGAGAAATGAGGGTGGAGAGAATGGGCAATAAGCGGAATATGTGGATCAGCCTGACGGCAGCCGTATTGTCGGCAACGCTTGTGTACGGGTTATATCAGCTGCAAAGGCTGCAAATGCAGAGGCAAGATACTGTAACGGTGATCGTGCCGGGCCGGTTCATTGCTGCGGGAGAAGTGATTAAGGAAGAGGATCTGGGGACTGTGCAGCTGCCTTATAGCGCGTATACCCCGGAGATGGTGACGGAGGCCGTGGAAGCGCTTGGCATGGAGACAGTGATGCCGCTTGGTCTAGGCGAACCTATGCTGGACTGGAAGCTTAATTATCACAATTTGCAGCCCCGGCTTAGCGAATCTACATTCCAGATTCCAAGAGAATATATCCGATCGATATCCAATGGAATTCGGGCCGGGGATCGGGTCGCTATATATGCATCCGGCGAGGAAGGGGTATCGGGCAGAGTGTTCCGGGAGACGGTCGTCGTCGCTTCGGTGAAGAGCTCAGGCAATATGGAAGTGGACAGCCCGGAGAAGTCCCATCTGCTGTCAATGGCGGAGGGTAATATGGACGGCATGTATGCGGCGAGAAGGGAGGCGAACGCGATGATTGAGTACTTGAATCTGAATCTGACCGAGCAGCAGTGGTTAACGATAGACGAACTGTGCACGGGAGGTGCGACCAAGCTGGTGGTCGCTTACAGTCCTGAATCGTTCAATCGCTTCCATGCTATCGACGAGAGGAGCGATGGCGAGCAATGAGCACACGTGGTAGAAATGGATCAGCCGTCACGGCTTTTATCGGAACAACTCCCAATATCGGGACGACCGTCGCTGCATTTGCCACGGCTTATCGAGTGGCGGAGAGATGCTCGGGAACAGTCGGTTACTTGTGCCTCCATCTGAAGAGCGCTAAGCTGCACCGTTATCTGGGAATCGACGAGCCGCACGCGACATTGGATCAGCTTCAGCCGGAGCTGCGATCCGCCGCACTGACGCCCGGCATGTTGATGGGCGCGAGCTGCGCGCTGAGGCAGAGGCCGAACTTGCACATTCTCTTCGGAAGCCTGAACCGTGAGCAAGCAGAATTTTTCACGGTGGAGGAGATCGAGCAGCTGTTGCAGGCTGCTGAGCAAGCCTTCTCCTTTGTCGTGCTCGATGTCGGCGCTTATTGGGATAATGCCGCTACTGTATGCGCCATGCGAAGCGCGACCTCCCGCATCCTGGTAACGACACCTGCGTTGTCACACTTTCAGGAGGACGGGAGAAGATGGATCGGGCAAGTATCGCCAATGTTCCATGTACCGCGAGACCATTATGAATGCGTAGTCGTACAGCCACACCGGAGGAAGAGCGCATACGGGATTCGCCATATCAGCCAAGAGCTTGGCATTGCGCCACTGGCTCGCTTCCAGTTGGCTGAATCCCTCTACGCCAGTCTGGACGAGGGCTCCTATGACAGATGGCTTGCGACTGACACCATTGGGAAGAAGGCGATGACGGGGGTAGCGAGGACGCTTATCGAACGTTATGCCCTGGAGCAGCACGAAGCGGACATTCTGCGACAGCCATGGTATCGCGGGCTTCCGGTCCTAAGAAGGGGGATGAGCTCTTATGAAGGGCGGAGTTAGCCGGTTCTCTCCTTCGGAATTCGCCGCGCGGATGAATTCGGCTCCGGTTCAAGAGGATGCCTTCGCACGGAAGTCTGGGGATACAGATTACGCCTCTGGCGGTGACGACTTCGAGAAGCTGGCGGATGACATAAGGGCGTACTTGAGCGCGCCGCGCGGCTTGACAGATGAGGAACGACGCAAGTACAGCGAGCTTCTGAACCGGGCGGTGCTGGGCTTCCCGCAAGAGAGGCAGCAGGTGCTCGCGGTTATCGAAGACCGGTTGATCAGGCTGCGGATTCACGGGAATGGCGGCTGGCGGCATCCGTTCGCCACTCTTGCGGAAGCGTTGTTCGCGGAGGTGGTCGGACTGAATGTGCTGGAGCTGGTACTGGCGGAGCGGGAAGGGCTGGAGGAGATTCAAGTCGTCGGAGAGCGGATCTACGAGGTACGTCACGGCAGGACGGTATTGTCCGCCTATGCATTCGACAGCATGCGTGACGTGGAACGGATTCAACAGAATCTGGTGCTGTACAACAATGACCGGATCAATTCGCGCAAGCGATGGGCGGAAGTGATGCTGCGCGACGGATCGCGCGTCACGATGACAGGCTTCGGGTTCACATCCAAGCCTACGCTTACGATTCGCTTCTATACCGTCCGCACCTTCAGCCTTCAGGCGCTCTGCAAGCCAGCTTACCGCACGCTCGACGAACGTATGTCATCGCTGCTGCTGGCGGTGCTGCGAGCGAGATTCAACTTGATCATCATCGGTGCAACGAATTCCGGCAAGACGAATCTGATGAAGGCGCTAATTGCGGAGCTGCCGGCGGAGGAGAGGATCGTGACGATCGAAGGCAGATTCGAGATGATGCTGGGCCGTGACTTCCCGGACCGGAACATCATCGAATATGAGATTGAAGAGGAGGGAGGCGGCCACGGACCCGAACAGGCGTTCAAGCTGGCGCTCAGACAATCTCCGCAGCGAATCATTCATGCGGAGATACGGGACGATGACGCCAATATATACGTGAGAGCGTGCACGCGCGGTCATACGGGCAGCATGTCTACCGTGCATGCCAATCGATTGGAGGACGTGCCGGAGGCGATTACAGATATGTGTATGCTGGACGGGCGCGGCATGAACCCGGAGCGATTGGTGAAGCGGATCACGGAATTCGTGACGGAGATCGGAATCGAGATGCGCTTCCATAACGGCCGTCGTGTCATTCAGCGGATCGGGGAGCTGGAATGGCGTGAAGGAGCGGTGTCAGTCCGCAATCTCGCCTTGTATGACGAGACTCGAGATTGCTGGACCTTCCCGGAGGAGCCCAGTGCGCAAGCGGGCATGCGACTTTCGGAATGTGGAGGTGAACGATGAGCCAGACGACGATTGTGGCGGGAGCCTCACTGCTCTATTTGCTGCTTTACTTCATGTTCTACCATCTGTTCCATCTATGGACGGATAAGCGGCAGCTCAGAAGCCGCTTGACATACATATCGCCATACAGCTGGCGCGCGCTGCTGCAGGACAGGTTCAATCTGTATATTCGGCTGCGGCGACATATGGAGGAGCTGCTGGAGATGCTTCGCCTGAAGCTCGGCGCAGACATGTTCATCTGGCTATCCATTCTGCTGCTACTGGCAGGTGTAGCGGGAGGCGGGCTGTTCTTCCAGACTGTGAAGGGGACACTACTCTTCGGCTTGCTGATCGGCCTGTTGCCATACGTTAGTCTGCGCGCGCTGCTTATCCACCGCCGCATGGGCGCCCAGATGGACTTCCTGCCAGCGGTGGAGCTGTTCTACCAATGTTATCTGGTAACAGGAGAGCGACAAGTTCGCATTGCGCTTCAGCGTACAGTGGAAGAGAGACGACTGCTGGGACCGATGGGGGCCGTGTTCGAGCAGTTGTATCGCAATCTGTCTGTGCGGGGCGATGATGAGGCCAGCTTGAAGTTGATGGCTGCATCGCTCGGCCACGTGTGGGCCGACTACTTCGTTAATATATTGCGCATCGCACTTGTGGAGGGCGTTCCCGTATCAGACAGCCTCAGAGAGCTCATTCACGATATGCGCAAGTCCCGACGGGCGGGAGAGCAGGAGCGGCACAGGCTGCTAGAGATCAGAATCGCCAATTTTACTCCGCTGCTATTCCTGGCGCTGTTCATCTGCATCAATATTCGCTTCAATCGTGAGAACGCCTACTACTATTATCTGATGGATCCCGGAGGGCGCGATATGCTGCTTAATGCGCTGCTGCTCATCTTCGGCTCCTTCCTAATGGGCTTGTGGCTTTCGCGTAAGAAGTTGTAGAGAGGAGAGGAGTTGCTAATATGCATGCTTGGATAGAGCAATTGACCGAATTCGCCGCTGTGGCGGGACAATTCTTGTTCGCAACAATCGGCTTGTATACACTGCTTCGACTCATTCCTGTCCGCCAAGCAAGGTGGAAGCGGATCGCCTTCTTGCAATGGCGTGCCCATCCACCGCCGATTGCATGGCTGGAAAGATTGCGTCTAGACAGAAGCAGCTCGTCCTTCCAGGAGCGGGAGGTGCTGCTCGCAGGCTGCGGCTTCACGGCGGATGCCGGCTGGTACATGCTGGGGCGCCGTATCGGGATGCTGGCATGTCTCGGCTTGGCAGCTATTGGCTTGCTGTGGCAGGGGCTCTCGCTGTCGCTTCAAGCGCAGCTTATGATAGGCCTGCCATTGCTGGCTTCCGTGCTGCTCGCTGCCGATATCCCTTGGCTCCGCAGCATCCGCAAGCTGCGAGCCTTGCAGATGACGAAGGAGATCTATGCGGTGAGCAATCAACTGCTCTACTTCTCGGATTCCTCCCTTCATCTGCATACGAAGCTGGTGCGTTGCCTGCCCTTCACGAAGCTAATGAAGGAAGACATGGAACGGCTGCTGGCGGAATGGTATCACGATCCCGCGGAGGCGCTGCAGCGATTCAAGCACAGGCTCGGCACGGATGACGGCATGAGCTTCGTGGAGACGTTGGACGCGCTGAGGCAGCACGAGAGCAGCCAATACTACCAGTTGCTGCGGGTGCGGATCGGCGATTACAAGGATAAGCTGGAGCTGGCCAAGGAAAGCCGCAAGGAATCGACATCCTATGTGCTCTTCGTCATAGCCGGTGTTCCTATCTTGTATACGTTTCAAGTATTTATTTATCCGTGGATTATGGAGTCGCAGAAGCTGTTTCAATCTCTTGAATAAGGATGAATCGGAGCTTCTCGGCGAGAGGAGGTGAAGGCATGCGCAATATTCTGATGACAGTCATGTTGCTGGTCGTCGTAATTCTCTTGTTCAATACGATTATTGCAGAGGACTCGACAGGTACCAGAGCGCAGGTGCAGTCGCAGGGCAACTCCGCTAATACGCGAATTAGCCAGTTATTGCCCTAGAGCGAATGGAATGGGAAGGGAGATGCCGCTAGCATGCGTTCATTATTGATCTCATTGCTGCTGATTATTACGGTTGTCATCGTGTTCACGGCTGTTGTGGAAGGCGACGAAGGCATGAAGCGGCAGCTTCACAAGTCGGGAGATGCGATGGGTGAGTATATTAGGGGAACTAATCCATGAGACAAATATTGGTATTCATTCTATTCGCAGGCATGCTGTGCTGGATCATGTTCTCACCGATCTACAGACATGTCGCGATTATTCGGGGAGCCGTTCTACAGCAGGAAGTAGATTATTTGCTGGAGGTGGGAGCAAGCGGCACATATGGCTATATTAGCGGAGAGATGCAGCAGCAATCGATGGATCGTCTTGAGGGGCTTGGACTGCAAAGGACGGAGCTGCGCTACGAATACAATACGACGAGCGGCGTCGATCCGACGATTGCTGCTGCGCCAGTACCGAGAGGAATCGGTATATCTCTTCGAATTAGTTATCCTTACGAGAATATGTTCCTGATCGATTCCCTGATCGGCTTGACGCCGATACCGGCTGATGCCCGAATGAGCGCATTCGGGATGAAGATGAGCGAATATGTTCCTTGAAAGGAAGGGGCAGGCGGAGCCGGGAGGGGCGGAAGATGTACAAGCTGATTATAATGATGGGCATGATGACGATATGGCTTACTGCGCAATTGATGCAGGTCGAGGAAGAACTGGCGATGAAGACGATGTACCAGAGCAAGCGGGCAGTCAACCGGGCGGCTCATGCCGCAGCGCAGCAGCTGGACCGGACGGCTCTTGCCGAAGGAGTGTTGCGCATCAATGAGAGTGAAGCGCGCTCCTCCGCATCGCTTTATTTGCGGAACAATTTAGCGCTGGACGAACAGGGTGTGCCGTTGCCGCACTCCCCGCTACGTCATCCGGTGGAGGTAGTGGCGCTGGATATCGTCAATGCGGAGGAGAGCTTCCCCTATCATTATCGCAATGAAGCATACGATTTTGAAGTGACGCTGCAGCGGCCTGGGGTTGTGATGATCGTACGAATTGCACATCCCAGACGTTTTGCGGTCATTGACGATCGCATCTGGCATATTCGAGGTGCCGCAGAACTCGTCGACCGAATCGTGCAGGATGGCTCGTGAACGGGCAGTAATCGCTGAAGGTTGACGACGAATAGGATAATTGATGTAATAAGAGGGGGGGATAGAACGGGAGGAGAAAAAGGCGATGAATCGCGAACTAACGAAGAGGCTTCACCACGATTATATGAAGGTGTATCGGATCGCGGAACTAATTTCCAACGGCATCTTTTTTCTACTTATTATCGGCTATCTGATCGCAGCTTTGCTGTTAGATTGGACGCTAATGCCGGTATGGATATGCTTGCCGCTGCTGGCTGTATCTCTAATCGTATTCACATGGATTGTCCCGAAGGTGAAGTATGCGAGATTCAGATATGAACTGTTCGAAGAAGAGCTGGAAATCGAATCCGGTATCCTATTCATCAGCAATGTGCTTGTGCCGATGGTCCGGATTCAGCACGTAGAGCTCGGAAGCGGGCCGTTAATGCGGAAATACAGGCTGGCAAGCGTAAAGGTTGTGACGGCTGCGACGACTCATGAGATTAGCGGCTTGAAGCGAGAGGATGCGGAAGCGTTGAAACGACGCATCGGCGTGCTTGCGAAGGTGGATGACGAGGATGAATGAGCAGCGGAGAATGCTTCATCCCATTTATGTGCTGCATGGGTTATTGAGCGTATTACGCGGATTCCTGCCCGTCATCGTCATCGCACTGCTGCGGGGACCGGACTGGTCCGAGCTGCTGAGGTGGTATTGGATTGCGGGCGTGTCCGGAGTTGTTGCGCTTATTCTAGTACTTAGCTATTTGAACTGGCGAAGGTTCGGCTATTGGCTGGAGAGCGATCGCATCATTATTCGCAGCGGGATGCTGTTCCGCGACGAGAAGACGATCTATTACAGCCGCATTCATTCCGTCAACGTCGAACAGCCTCTATTCCACCGACTACTCGGCGTAGCCCAACTGAAAATCGAAACGCCAGGCGGCAGCAAAACTTCGGATGGCATCCTCCATGTGTTGTCCAAGCAAGATGCCGCAAGCATTCAGCAATTGCTGAGGGGACAAGTGGATGCCGCGCATGAAGGTCAGCCCATTCAGGATAGGAATAACGCCGGACATGCTGTTATCGCCAATACTCAGGAGCAGCAAGCTGAGGGCGCCGTGCCCTTAGCATCTGATGCCGCAGCTTTCGACAGAGCCTTACCTGCGGATCATTCCCGTCAATCGGCTGATTGTGATCTTCCTGTTGCGAGGGAAGCGATGCTGCGCTTGGATGCGGGACAGCTGCTGGGGGCGGCGGCGACATCTTTTAATATTGGACTGGTAGCGGCGTTTGTCGGGGGCTTGTTTTCATTCGCGGATGATTTTCTGGAGCTGCTGCTGCCCGAACATTTCTTCGAGAATGCGCTGGAGGATACCGTATCGCTAATGCCGAGTACGCTGTTGATAGTAATGGTTACCATCATGATTATCGGTTTCGCATGGTTGCTGTCGCTCGCGCTCTACATCATCAAGTACAGCGGATTTACGGTGAAGAAAACAGGTGAAAGACTATCGATTTCCTACGGATTGCTGGAGAAGAAGACGTATCAATTTGAGCCGAAGAAGGTGCAGGCGATTATCCTTGACGAGGGGCTTGTACGCCAGCCGTTCGGCTACACGGAGGTCAAGCTGCAGATCGTCTCCTCCAACAACGAGGAGCGGCTCATGCTACACCCTTTTATGAAGAAGAAGGAAGTGGCAGAGCTTCTGAAGCAATTTTTACCGGAAATGACGCTTCCCGAGTTGGACGGTATGACAATTGCTCCGCGCGGATCGCTCATCTATTATATGCGATTTCCGCTGCTGCTCGCAGTTGCAGCATGTACGGGGAGTATCATTTATTTTGGCTGGCCCGCCGTCTGGTCGTTGTTGCTCTTGCCGCTGGTCGCATGGTGGAGAGTATGCTGTCATCGCGCAGCCGGCATGCTGCTGAAGGATGGTCAGCTGACGTTGCGTCGACGATTCATTAACCGTACCACTTTTTTTATCCGGCGCCCGCGCATCGTTGTGATGAAAGTGAAACGAACGAGGGGGCAAAGGCGCAAGGGCGTCATTTCCTTGTCCGTGCACGCGCTTGGCAGCTCGCTTGGGTATAGTGTCGCTTGCTTGAACCAGAAAGATGTGGAGCCGGTTTGGCGCTGGTATAGCAGGCAACGAGCAGGAATAAAATAACCATTGGGCTCTGGCAACAATCGCAAGTTACGCGAGCGAGTTGCCAGAGTTTTTTTTGTACAGACTGTAGGGCATGATACCTCGGTTGGAATTAAGAAAATGAGCATATGGAGAGCGGTAAACGATGTGACCATGGTTGCAGAGCCGACTGTAAGCTAATGTCGTCAACGGACGGCGATTAGTTGTTTACGCTTGAATAAGATATAGCAATGAAAAATCAGTGGAAACAGAAAAATTTTATAGCCGATGAACGAAATGACGAGGTTGAGCGTCATATTGTCAGATTGTCAGATGAAGCATTAGCAAGGAGGAGGGCCACCCATTCAGGATGAATGTAAGCTTGCGCAAGAAGAAGCCGTTCTGGTGCGAGAAGCCAAGCGCGGCCAGCAACGATCGCTCGCAGAGTTAGTGCAGCGTAATTATTCCTTTCTCTATCATTATGCGCTCAAGCTGACGATGGATAAGGAGCGGGCACAAGATTTGACCCAGGAGACGCTATTGAAGGCGATCGAACGGATTGGCAGCTTCCAGGCGCAGTCGAAATTCTCGACCTGGCTAATTGCAATTGCATCTCGATTGGTCATTGACCGATCCAGGCGGATCGAGCGGGAGCGAAGGTGGATGCAAGAGGAGCAGCAAGCGCTTCGCAAGCTGAGGTACGAGTCGATGCAGCGCATGGGCGACTGGCCGGAAGCGCTGCAGGCGCTGGGGCAGCTGGAGGAACGGATTCGGATGCCGGTGCTGCTCAAATATTATTACGGTTATTCGCAAGAGGAAATTGCCGATATGCTGGAAGTGCCGACGGGGACGGTTAAGTCAAGGCTTCACACCGGATTGAAGCAGTTAAGAAAGGAGCTTGCGGACGATGAGTAACGATAAGGGTGCGAAAGGCGCTGAGGAGAGAGATGACCAACTGTGGTTTCAGCGGCATGTGAAGGGAGAGCTTCAGAGGTTCGACAAGTCGTTCGAAGCGGAAGCAGAAGCTCCCTCGATTATGGAGCTGGAGTCGTTCATTGGCGAGCATAAATCTTCCTTGCGCCGAAAGCAGTGGAAGGAGCTATTACTGTTCTGGTTGACAGCGCTGCTGCTGCTGGGTGGTGTGGGTTGGCTGTCGAAGCAAGATGTCATATGGTTTGTTACGCTGCAGATTGCCGCAGGCTGGGGTGGTATTTTGTTCTTGGGGATTATGCATCGCAGACGGAAGGGGAGCAGCGAATGGAAGAGCAGCTGAAGCAATCCCCTCTCTTCTGGGCGGCAATCGCGCTTCTGCTGATTATACAATCCACTTGGCTGTTTCTGGATGCGCGCAAGCGTAACAGCATGCCCTGGTTCTGGGGGATCTGGGGACTCATTCAATGTCCCCTGCCGCTGATCTGCTATTGGCTGATCGTCAGAAGGGGGCTGTTGAAGCGAGGAAAAAGAAACGGTTCAAGCAATGGCGGCAGACAGAGCGAAAAGGACAGCGATGGGGAGAATGGGAAACGCTAGATTAGGCTGAAACGAAGACAATAATGATTGGGAATATGAGGAATTCTGGATGAAGGTGAAGAGTAAGGCATTCCGGGCTAATGGCATTTAAGAGGGAGGAATTGAAATGACGGAAAATTTGGAGCTGTCCAAGCTGTTGGCGATTATTGCGCCGATTATTGTCATTCAGTTGATTTTGATGATTATTGCATTGATTCAATGTGTGAGAGCGGAGGAGACGAGAGGACCGAAAATCATGTGGATACTGATCATTATTCTCGTTAATCTTATTGGCCCGATCGCATTCCTGCTGTTCGGCAAGAGGAGGGACGGGTAATGGAACTGTTGCAGGTGAAGGAACTAAGCAAATCGTTCGGCTCTGCGCGAGCGGTGAAGGGAATCAGCTTCGACGTTCATGAAGGTCGTTGCGTAGCGTTGCTCGGCCCTAACGGCGCAGGTAAGACGACAACGATCCGCATGCTGGCTGGCTTGCTGAAGCAGACGGCAGGCCAAATCCATTTCCATGGAGCCGATACGGAGCTGGAACGAAAAAGCTTGCTGGGCTATCTGCCGCAATCCCCCACCTTCTACGGCTGGATGACCGGGCTGGAGTATGTATCATACATTGGAAAGCTGAGCGGAATGGGAGCATCGGAAGCGAAGAAGAGAGCTCTTGCGCTTATGGAGCGGGTCGGCATAGGCGATGTCGCCAAGCGTCGCATTCGCGGTTATTCCGGTGGGATGAAGCAGCGTCTTGGGCTTGCACAAGCGCTGGTGAATCGCCCTAAGCTGCTAATTATGGATGAGCCGGTATCGGCGCTGGACCCCATCGGCCGCCGGGAGGTACTGAAGCTGCTGGAGGAGCTGAAGCGGGAGACGACGGTGCTGTTCTCGACGCATGTGCTTCATGACGCAGAGGAACTTTGTGATGATGTTGTCATCATTCGAAGCGGAGAGATTGCGCTTCAAGGCTCGCTTAACGACGTGAGGAACCGGCATCGGCATTCCGTGATTGAGCTGAGACTGGAGGAGGATGAGCGTTCACTGTCCTGGCTGTCAGATTTTGCGGGTAAAGTGAGCGCCGGGAGCGACTTAGCGAACGGACATGCGTTGTTCAAGCAAGTGGAAGTGACTCGAAGAGGGGTTGTTAAGGTCATTGTCGACGATATTAACAGTGCGAGGGAATGGCTGCTGCACGAACTTGCCGAAGAACGAGTGAAGGTGAACCGGATGGAAATTGGCCATTCCAGTCTGGAAGATCTGTTCATGAAGGTGGTGGCGGAATGAGCGGGGTGTCACGATGGTTCGTACTGCTTGGGAAGGAAGTGTTGGAGCTTCAGCGCAGCTTCAAGCTGATCTGGGTGCCGCTGCTCTTCATTCTGCTTGGCATCATGCAGCCGGTCTCGACTTACTATCTGCCGTTTATTCTGGAGAAAGCGGGTAATATGCCGGAAGGAACGGTAATCGAAATTCCGATGCCGGAAGGCGGTCAAGTACTGGCGGATACGCTCTCTCAGTTCGGCGTGATGGGACTGCTTGTGTTGGTTCTCGTATTTATGGGCACTGTATCCGGAGAGCGCAATAGCGGAGCGGCATCGCTTGTGCTCGTCAAGCCGATCTCCTTCAGCGCTTATATCAGCGCCAAGTGGGTGGCCATGCAACTCCTTGCATGGGGTTCATTGCTGGCGGGTTATGTGGCCGCATGGTATTATACATGGCTGCTTATTGAGGTCGTGCCGATCGTATCGTTCTTATCCAGCTTTGCAATGTTCGGACTATGGCTAAGCTTCGTCATGACGCTAACGATTCTGTTCAGCACAGT
Source organism: Paenibacillus chungangensis (assembly GCF_042675905.1). NCBI lineage: Bacteria > Bacillati > Bacillota > Bacilli > Caryophanales > Paenibacillaceae > Paenibacillus > Paenibacillus chungangensis. The sequence goes on from NZ_JBHTJZ010000070.1 coordinate 21,435, forward strand.
ATTGCGTAGCGCTGCCGGAGCTGCATTCGCAGCCTTGGGAGTGTCCTTGCTGTTAAGTATGCTGACCGGTCTGCTGCCCAAATATATGGAATGGAGTCCCGGCGCGATTAGCGGTTACGCCTATGCTCTGGCATCTGGGGCGGGGTTAGCGTCTGTGGAATGGGGTCTTGCTGTCGGTGTGACGATTGCTGTCATTGTCGCGGCATTATATGGGGCGGCAGCACTGCTACGCCGAAGTCCTGCCATTGATTAAGGATAGTCGGGGAAGCGCGCAACGGTTATAATGGAAATAAAGGAGCTGACAGCGATGAAATTGACAGTGGAACAGGCGGCAGCGAAGTGGTACAAGGACGGAATGGAGCTTCGCGACGGCGACCACCTGCGGATATTCGTCAGACTTGGCGGCTGCGGCAGCGTGCATCCCGGCTTGTCGTTGGGCGTTATGAAGGATGATCCCCTTCGTCCCGGTCTCAGTCAGCGTGTGGAAGGAATAACGTTTTATATGGAAGAGGATAACTTGTGGTATCTGGACAATAAGGAGCTGCGCATTTCCTTCGATGACAAGCATGAAGAGATTATAATGAAAGTCGTTTAAATGACTGAAAAAATAAGAAGATCAGATGCAGCAATATAAACGAACGGTATGCCCCGCACTCGCAATCGTGCGGGGTGTTTTTATCCTGCTTAATAACAATCCGTGCTACTCCTCGCTTAATTCCTTCAACGATTTCACTTTGCCATGCGGCGGGCGCTGATTTTGCTTGCGCTGATTCCACGCATTTTCGCGTCGATTTTTGGAAGATGTCATAATGGCTCGCCTCCTTCTGTCTTAGAATGGCAAAACACCCCCTTCGATATGCATGGGATAGAGAGGCTCTTGCAGTATGTTGTGGCTGTGTGGAGGCGTTGCAACATACTTACATCCCTCGACGGTACTTGGCGGGGGTGGTGCCCGTCAGTGCCTTGAAGCGACGGTGAAAGTGAGGCAGGCTGTCGAAGCCGCAGCTTGCGGCGATAGCAGCAATGTTATCGTCATTGCGATCGCTCTCAAGCAGCAGCTCCTTGGCCCGAATGATTCGCTTCGTCGTCACATAGTCCGTCACGTTCATCCCCGTCAGTCCTTTGAACACACGGGAGAAGTGGGATGGCGTGACAGAAGAGCGTTCCGCCAGCTGCGCAAGCCCAAGCTGGTCGTCCAGATGGTCTTCAATGTAACGCAGAATGCCGTTCATCCAACTAGGGACGGAGACGCGATTGCTTTCGCTTGCACCGCGTTCCGATTGGTCGTACATGCGGCAGCGGCTCAGCAGCAACAAAATATGCTGGAGATGCAGGAGTGCAGCTTGCCGATAGCCGACTGTACGGTGAGACATTTCGAGGTGGATATGCTGGATCAGCTCTACGATGCGCCCTTGCTGTTGCGTGTCCAGCGTTAAGAGGTAGGACCTGTGCCTTCTGGCAAGCTCGAATAGCCGCAGATAGGAGAATGAGTCGCCAAGCGGTTGATGATGGAGCAGCGAAGGGCTGAAGAATAGAGCTGTCGACGTCTTGGGATCAGCATCGACAGGGAAGGAGCGGTGGATCGTATTGCCCGGAATGAGCAGCACATCGCCCGCTCTTGCTTCATAGATGCCTTGATCAATGAAGAAGGTGCCGCCGCCGGAATAAATATAGACAATTTCATACCAGTCGTGAATATGATCAGGCAGCTCGTTTTGTGCGCTTTTCGTATCACGGAATGAATAATCGAATGGAAATTCGGCATCGTATTGAAATTTTTTATGGTATAGCTCCATCTTTTCTCCCGCCTCCTTAAGCAAGATGTAATTATACTGAATCTAGTGTATCAATTATCATAATAAGGTACAAATATGCGAATATCGGTTATTTCTATCGCTTATTTTGTTTTCTATAATAGCAATAGATGCCAATATTGATGAGGGGGTATAGGACGGATGGATGCAAGGACAATTAACCGAAAATTAGGGCATACAGGGGAGCAAGGCGAGGTGGGACCCGTTACGATACTGCAGATCGGAGAAGGTAACTTCCTGCGTGGCTTCTTCGACTGGATGATTCAGCAGTGCCGCAAGCAAGGACTGTATGATGGGAGTATTGCCGTGACGCAGCCCAGACCGGGCGGCAAGCCGAAGATTGATGCGTTGGCCGCGCAAGGCGGCTTGTACACTGTTGTCCTGCGCGGGCTGGAGAATGGCAGTCCCATCGAAAGAAGGGAAGTCATCTCCGCAATCAGCGAAGCGTTCGATCCCTATTCCGAATGGGACAGATTCCTGGCGCTTGCGGATCGGCCGGAGCTTCAGCTAGTCGTGTCGAACACGACAGAGGCGGGGCTGGCGTATCGGCCGGAGCCGTATACGGAAGGGCAGCCGATACACTCCTATCCCGGCAAGCTGACCATGCTGCTGTATCGCAGATACCTGCACTTCAGCGGCTCGCCGGATGCCGGAGTGGTCTGCTTGCCTTGCGAGCTGCTGGAGAGGAATGGCGATACGCTGCGGCAATGCGTGCTGCAGTATTGCGAAGACTGGATGCTGCCGGAGCCGTTCAAGCAATGGATAGTGGAGCATAACCGTTTCCTGAACTCGCTAGTCGATCGAATCGTGACGGGTTATCCAGAGGAGGAATTGGCGGAGCGGTGGTTCGGGGAGTGGGGGTATCGCGATCCCCTGCTGACGACCGCCGAGCCTTATCACTTCTGGGCAATCGAAGGGGAGCTTGAGCTAGAGCGACTGCTACCGCTGCGCAAGGCCGGACTGAATGTACATTGGGTCAATGATCTGAAGCCGTTCCAGCTGCGGAAGGTGCGAATATTGAACGGCTCTCATACCCTTATGACACCGCTTGGCATCGTACTAGGGCTGGAGACCGTCCGTGAGGCGATGGAGCATCCCGAAGTAGGACCGCTGGTGAGGTTGGCGGTGGAACAAGAGATTATTCCGGCTCTGCCTGAGATGGATGAGACGGAGCTTCGCGAATATGCGCAGGATGTGTACGGGCGATTCCTGAATCCGTTCATTCGCCATCGTCTGTCGGATATCGCGATGAACAGCCTAAGCAAGTTCAAGATCCGGCTGTTGCCTTCGCTGCAGCACGCGCTGCGTCATGCTGATCTGCCTGCCGGTCTGGTGGCTGGCATGGCTGGATTGCTGCGCTACTACAAGGTAAGCGAAGGTGACGAAGGCTTCGTCGGGGAAGCGCTGAACGGCTCGCGTTATAGCGTAAGGGACGATGAGGAGCTGCTGAGGCTGATCGCCGGAATTTGGTCGGATGCGGCACAGCAGGCGCAGCCGCTGCAGGAGACGATAGCGCAGCTATTGTCTTGCGAAGAGCTGTGGGGATGCGATCTGAATGCAATCGCCCCTGGCAACCGGCTAGCGGCAGACTTATGCAAGCATATGGAAGCATGGGAGGGACTGCAACATGTCTGATTGGTTAAGGCTTCATCCCGATGACCATGTCGTTGTGACACTGCGTTCCTTCGCAGCGGGCGAGCACTTGTTGCTGGAGGATGGCGCAACCGTGCTGGAGCTGGGGGATGATGTGCCAAGAGGGCACAAAATTGCGGCCAAGCTTGTGGAGCGGGATATGGATGTGCGGAAGTTCGGTTATTCCATTGGCAAAGCGAAGGAACGGATTGAGCCAGGGAGTTGGGTGCATACGCATAATTTGCGTACGGGACTGAAGGGGCTGCTGGATTATGCATATGAGCCTGACGGCGAGCAAGTCGATGCTGATCGAACGAAGGCATTGTCAAGCTCCCCTGATGCGGATCGCACATTCATGGGGTTCGTCCGCGAGAACGGCGAAGTCGGCATCCGCAATGAGATCTGGATTATCAATACGGTCGGCTGCATTAACAAAACATGTGAAATCATTGCAAGGCAAGCCACGGCGGCATTCCAGGGAAGGGTGGACGGCGTCTACCACTATGCCCATCCGTTCGGTTGCTCCCAGCTTGGCGACGATCTGACCTATACGCAGAAGCTGCTGGCTTCGCTTGCCCATCATCCCAATGCGGCAGGGGTGCTGGTCATGGGACTCGGCTGTGAGAACAACCAAGTGGAATCATTCCGCTCTGCGATCGGCGATTATGATGAGAGACGTATTCAGTTCATGAAGTCCCAGGAAGCGGCCGATGAGATCGAAGAGGCGCTGGAGAGAATTGAAGAGCTGGTCGGCTATGCCGAGACGTTCGTTCGCCAGCCGGTCCCGATATCACGGTTGAAGCTGGGATTGAAGTGCGGCGGCTCGGACGGCTTCTCCGGCATAACGGCCAACCCGCTTGTCGGCGCGGTGTCGGATCGGCTGATTGGGGCGGGAGGCACAGCCATATTAACAGAAGTGCCAGAGATGTTCGGAGCGGAGACGATACTGATGAATCGTGCGGCCGACGAGGCGGTGTTCCATCAGATTGTCAATCTGATTAACGATTTCAAGCAATATTTTATCCGCCATAATCAGGAAATCTACGAGAACCCTTCGCCGGGCAATAAGTCCGGCGGCATTACGACGCTGGAAGAGAAGTCGCTTGGCTGCACCCAGAAGGGGGGGCGTGCTATCGTCTCCGGCGTCGTGCCCTATGGCGAGCGAGTGCGTCACAGCGGATTGCAGCTGCTGGAATCGCCAGGCAACGATCTCGTATCGGTAACGGCGCTATCCGCCGGCGGAGCACATATGGTGCTGTTCACGACGGGAAGGGGAACGCCGTTCGGCGGGCCGGTGCCTACTGTGAAGCTTGCTACGAACAGCGAGCTTGCCGAGCGCAAGCGGAACTGGATTGATTTCAATGCGGGACAATTATTGGAAGGGAAGAGTATGGGCGAATTAAGCGACGAGCTGTGGGAGCAGTTGATCGCCATTGCTTCCGGTGAAGTCCATACGCTGAACGAGCGCAACGGCTTCAAGGAAATCGCCATTTTCAAGGATGGCGTCATTTTATAAACGATAATTAGCGGGCTCCCTCTTATGGAGGGAGCCCGCATTTTTTTGTGCAAAAGCAGGAATTATGGATCCGGGGCCGAATAGGTTGAAAGCGCTTGCTGATTAAAGGTGTATGCAGCAACAATGGAAATGGAGGGCAGGCGACCTATGTTCAGGAAAACCTGGTTTTATCGTTTGTTACTGTCCTATATGCCGATCATCATTATCATCATCTCGTTCTTGTTCTTCGTCTTCTTCCAGATGCTAAGCGAGCAGCAGCGGAAGGAAGCGATAGCGGCGAACAAGATGCTGTCGGAGCAGGCGATCAGACTGGTTGATACACAGCTGAAAGCGATCGATCAGATGATCATGATGGAGACGATCAACAATGCCGCACTGAACGCCTTCTTCAATGCGCAGCCGAACGATGACATCTACGTTAATATACATGCGGATAAGCAGTTGGAAAGAATGATGAACTATTATACGTTAATTGACTCCATCTATCTGGTCCGCTTCAACGACCGATTCGTCTTGAGCAACTCCACAACTAGCGGAATGGATGCGTATCCGGATGCCGACTTCATCAAGCGCCATATGGATATTACCTCCAGGCAGTGGACGGGCGTCCGGGCGTTCATGGAGTTCCCGATAATTGGGGATAAGCAAGTAATCAGCCTGGTCCGGGGCGTTCCCTTCCTGTCCGGGGAGAAGGGCATGATTGTCGTCAATATCGATGTGAAGGGGATCGCATCGCTAGCGAGTGGGCTCTACGATTCGGAGACGAGCTTCATCAGGATCGTGGATGGGAACGGCGTAGCCTTAAAGGAGGGTGCTCCCGCCGATTCAATCAACGCCAGAACGTTCTCCAGCTATACGTCCGGCTATACGGGATGGGCCTATGAGAGCGGGCTTATGCAAGGACAATTCGTTCAGTTGATCTCTTCGTTATATAACGTATGGTTTATTATCGGCCTTGTGATGATCGGCTTGGCGCTGCTGGGGGTCATCTTCGTCACCCGCCGCAACTCCAGACCGCTGGAACAGATCGTCAGCCGCATCCGCAGCTATACGCAGCCGTCCGAGAGCCTCAATGCGAAGGAGAAGGGACGTATTGAGGAATTCTCCGTCATCGAGTCGGCGTTCGATCATCTCATCGGGGAATTCAAGCATTACGAACAGAAGCATAAGGAAGACTTGCTGCTGCGCCGCAATTACTTGTTCCAGCAGTTGGTGTCGGAAGGTGATGCGAAAGCGATGGAGCGATGGGCGCGCGAAGCGGAAGACATGCTGCTGCCCGCTCCGGCAGAGACGCAGTTGCTGCTTGTTGCGGAAGTGGATCAGATTGCTGTGTTCTGCGAGCGCTTCTCGCCGCGCGATCAGAGCTTGCTGAAGTTTGCGCTGAGGCACATTATGGAGGAGATCGCGCTCGCTGAAGGGAAGAAGATGTGGTGCGAATGGGTGACGCCTTCCTGCCTTGGTGTAATCATTGTCGATGCGGGACAGGAGGGCGAGACGGATATCCTCTCGATGATGGACAACGTCAGGCAGTGGACGATGCATCACTTGAAGTTCACGATTACGATTGGCGTCGGAGAGCTGGCACGGCGCAGAGAAGATATCCCCCGTTCATTCCGGAAAGCGCAGGAAGCGTTGAACTATAAAATTGCGCTGGGTGAAAACCGGATCATAACGTGGGAATCGATCGTCAATCAGGAGCAGGTGGAAGTATATGCGCATCTGCATGCGATCCGTTCCATCGTGCAGTCGTTCCGTATGCTGGATGACTGGAAGAGCAAGCATGATGAGTTGTTCCATGAGCTGAAGCAAGGTCTGTTGACGAAGGACGAAGTCCGCCATCTGATGAGCTATCTGATATATAGCCTGGGCAGGGAGATGGCTTCCATTAGCCCGGCGGCGGAGGAGCTGTGGGAAAGTGACGGACTGTCGCAGCTTGGCGATTGCATGGAGAACGGGCAATCCGTCACTCAGATCGGCGGGCAATCGGGCGTCATTCTGCAGCAGCTGTCCGATAAGCTCGGCGATCTGCAAGCGGGCAATCAGCATGCGGACACGGTTCGGAGCATTCGCCATTACTTGAAGGAAGCATACAGCAATCCGCTCTTGTCGCTCGATCATCTGGGAGAAGTGTATGGTCTCAGTCCGAAATATTTGAGCAAGTTGTTCAAGGAGGAGACAGGTCAGAAGTTCGTGGATTTCCTCATTGACATTCGGATGAAGGAAGCGGAGCAACTGCTGCTGGAGACGAATATGACCGTTCAGGAAGCAGCCGAAGGGGTAGGCTATACGAGCGCGATCTCGTTCAGCAGGGTGTTCAAGAAGATGAAGGGGCTAACGCCAAGCGAATTCCGCGAGCAGGAAGCCAGGAAGAGCATTAGTTGAAAATAGTTGGGCATGAGAAATCGGTTTGTACCGCAACGTGAACGGCTTCGGGCTTCGTCCGGGGCTGTTTTTGTTTGCTCTGCCACACATTTAAGAAAACGGTTTCATTCACGATTATTGTTACTTGTTCGGGCGCTGCTCTGCACATAGAATGGCAATAGACAAGCGACGAAATGGAGGGGAAGGGATGTTGCAGTACCATTACATGAAGATGAGAAGACATTGGCAGTTGTATCTTGTCGTTCTCCTTCCGATGACGTATCTCATTATATTCAAGTACATTCCGATGGCGGGCATTGTTCTTGCATTTAAAGAGTACAACGTCATCCAGGGCATTTGGGGCAGCCCTTGGGCAGGCATGAAGTATTTCAATCAGTTTTTCGAATCGCCCAATTTCTGGCTTTACATTAAAAATACGCTGGGCATTAGCTTGTACGGATTGCTGGTGGGCTTTCCCGCCCCGATCATTCTGGCATTGGCGCTCAACGAAGTCGGCAACGGCTTGTTTAAAAAGTCGGTCCAAATGGTCGCCTATGCGCCGTATTTTATTTCTACGGTCATTATGGTCTCCATCCTGATCGTGACGTTGTCGCCCAATGTGGGCATCATCAGTAAGTTTTTCGCTTGGCTGGGCGTGGAGAATACCAACTTTATGGGCATTCCGGGACTGTTCAAGAGCATTTATGTATGGTCGGACGTCTGGCAATTCACCGGCTACGGAGCGATCATCTATATTGCGGCGCTCGCCGGAGTCAATCCGGAACTCTACGAGTCCGCCAAGGTAGACGGTGCGTCCCGTCTGCAGAAAATTTGGAGTATCGATATTCCCAGTCTCATTCCAGTGTCGGTCATTTTGCTTATTTTGAATTTGGGCAACTTGATGAGGCTGGGCTTTGAGAAAATCTACTTGATGCAAAATCCGTTGAACCTGAGCACCTCGGAGGTCATCTCCACTTATGTGTACAAGGTGGGTCTGCTCAATTCCAGCTTCAGCTTCTCGACCGCCATTGGACTGTTCAATTCTGTCATTAATTTAATCCTGCTTATTCTGGTCAATTACATTGCCAGACGATTGTCCAATACCAGCTTGTGGTAAAAACCATATCGTCAAGGGAAGGAGAATGGTAAGATGTTCCGACGTAACGCAATTCGAGAATCCAGTAGCGACCGTCTATTTCTATTGGGAGTGTATGCCTTTCTAGCAATTGTACTAGTTGTTGTACTATTTCCACTTCTTTATATTCTCAGCTCGTCCTTCAGTTCGCCGCAAGCCGTCATATCCGGCAAGGTGTGGCTGTTCCCCGTCGATGTGACGCTGGCGGGCTACACGGCGATCTTCAATAATCCGCAAATTATGGTCGGCTACATGAACTCACTCATCTACACGGTATCCGGCACGCTCATTAATGTGGTGATGACCGTCATGCTGGCTTATCCGCTGGCACGCCGGACGTTCCACGGACGCGGCATCATCATGGTTATCCTCGTCATTACGATGATGTTCGAGGGGGGGCTCATTCCTTATTACTTGCTGGTGAAAAATCTGCATCTGCTAGATACCCGCTGGGCAATGATTCTGCCGGGGGCGCTCGCTGTCTTCCAGGTTATCGTAGCGCGTACCTTCTTCCAGACGACGATACCCGATGAGCTGTCCGAGGCCGCCTCGCTGGATGGATGCAGCGATCTCCGCTTCATTTTCAGCGTTGTGCTTCCGCTGTCCAAGCCCATTCTCGCGGTCATGACGCTCATGTACGCCGTCGGTCATTGGAACGCCTATTTCGATGCGCTCATCTTCCTGAAGAGTGCGGAGCTGTTCCCGCTTCAGATCGTGCTTCGCAATATTCTTATTCTGAACACGATCGACCCAACGATGATGATGAATGCCGATCGGATGCTGGCGCAACAAGGACTCAAGGATTTGCTGAAGTATTCGCTTATTGTCGTAGCGAGCGCACCGGTCTTAATGATCTATCCGTTCGTCCAGCGCCACTTCGTCAAAGGGGTTATGATCGGCAGTCTGAAGGGGTAGGAGAGGGGCATAGCCGATTGATTCTTTGAAGGGGGTGAGTTGTTTCCGTATTTGCTTCAAGGATGGTCAGATACAAGGTCGGTATTGAAAAAAAAGGGAGGATTCGACGAAATGAAAAAGAAGAACCGGATCATGACTAGCGTGATGGCCGCATGGCTCATTATGGCTCTAGTACTCGGCGCATGCAGTTCAAGCAATAACAATAACGGTGCAGGCAAGCAAAACGGCCAGAATGTACAGAGCGGACCGGACAATATGTCTGACACTTCCAAGGACGAACTGTTCACTCCAGTGGGCGAGTATCCCATCGTGAATGAGAAAATGACCATTAAAATGTTCGCGCCTCAGCTCGCCAGCATCGAAAATATGGAGACGAACACGTTCACCAAAATGCTGGAAGAGAAAACAAACATCCATATCGATTGGGAGCTTGTGCCCGAGAATTCCTTGAACGACCGGAAGCAGCTTATGCTTGCCAGCGGCGACTATCCGGAGGTGATCCTGCACGGCAATCTGACGAAAGAAGAGCAGATGAAATTCGGCAAGCAAGGTGTCTTCATCCCGCTTAACGATCTAATCGATCAGTATATGCCGAACTTCAAGCAAGCGATGGAGGACTTGCCTTATCTGAAGAGCTCCATCACTGCGCCGGACGGAAACATCTATGCACTTCCGCAGATCAATGAATGCTATCATTGCAATTTTGCCCAAAAGCTATGGATCAATCAGGCTTGGCTTGACAAGCTGGGACTGAACATGCCGACTACGACAGATGAATTCTATGAAGTGCTGAAGGCGTTCAAGGAAGGCGACCCTAATGGCAACGGAAAGGCCGATGAAATTCCATTAACAGGCTCAGATGATATGTGGGCGGGCAATATCGCTGCATTCCTGATGAACAGCTTCATTATTGACGATCATTCCGCGAAAGAAAGCGGCACGCTGCTGCGCGTCGTTGATGGCGAAGTGGAACTGGTTGCGGATAAGGAGGAGTGGAAGCAAGGACTGCTCTACTTGAACAAGCTGTACGAGGAGGGACTGATCGATCCCGCATCGTTCACGCAGAACGCCGATGCGATTAACCAGCTGGGCAATCGGGAGCCGGATAATGTCATGGGCGCGATTACAACGGCGCTGATCAGTTATGCGATTAGCCCGGACGACGATCATCCGCGTCATAGGGATTATGTGACGGTTCCACCGCTGAAGGGGCCAAGCGGCGTTCAGCAGGCGAGCTACTTCGGAGGCGTCGGCAATTCGCAGATGGCCATTACGAATAAAGCGACGAAGGAGCAACAGATTGCGGCTGTCCGACTGGCGGACTACTTGTACACCGAAGAAGCGATCGTCCAGCAGGAGCGTGGCGTGGAAGGCGTCAATTGGCGCAAGGCGGAATCCGGCGAGCTGGATATGAACGGGGATCAGGCCAAGTATTACCTCATTCCGCAAGAGGAAGTAAAGCCGACGCATAACGACGGCTGGGAGCAGATCGGGCCGTCGCTGCGCACCTATCAATACCGCGATTCCTGGGTAGCGCTGCAGGACCCGCTGGCTGAAGGCGCCTACGAGGTGCGGTTGAAGCGGGAATCTGCCAAGTATGAGCCGTATCAATCCGAGGAGATGTATCCGACCGGCGTATTCATTCCACTGGAGGAGGCGGAGATCGCGGCACAGCTTCGTACCACGATCCGGGATTATGCCACGTCTAACATGGCGCAGTTTATTACCGGCAGCAAGGATATTGAGAAGGAATGGACGAATTATGTAAAGGGCTTCGACGGTCTTCAAGTGGATAAATACAAGGAAATTTATCAGAAAGGACTGTCGGGTTCAAACTAAGCAACTGGAGAGGGTGTCCATATGTTGAATACCAGCGTAGTGAAACCGACGGCCAGACAACTGGCTTTTCAGGACTGGGAATTTGGATTGTTCGTGCATTTCGGTCTTAGAACGTTCTATGAAGGCTATGCGGACTTCGATGAGCGGCCGATGTCGCCCGAAGCGTTCCGGCCGGACGGGTTGGACTGCGAGCAGTGGATTCGCACGGCGAAGGAAGCGGGCATGCAATACGCAGTATTGACGGCGAAGCATCACGACGGCTTCTCTAACTGGCCGACGGCATACAGCAGCTTCAGCGTTACGGCATCGCCATGGAAGGAGGGCAAGGGGGATGTCGTGGGCGAATTCGTGGCCGCTTGCCGCCAACATGGTGTAAAGCCTGGCTTGTATTATTCCCCCTTCGACGGCTCAGCGGACTTCTATGCCGCTGACGCGAAGGCTTATGACGATTACTTCGTCAACCAGATTACTGAACTGCTGACGGGCTATGGCGATATTGATATCCTGTGGTTCGACGGCTGCGGCTCGGAAGGACATCAGTATGATTGGCCGAGAATTATAAGGGAGATCAGGCGCATGCAGCCGAACATCCTTATCTTCAATATGGGCGATCCTGACTTCCGCTGGGTGGGGAACGAAGACGGTATCGCGCCGGTTCCTTGCTGGAATGTGGTGGATTCGACGGACTTCTCTATTCTGACGGATGAGAAGGAGAAGCTTGAGGGTCCATTATGGCTGCCTGCGGAATGCGATGTGCAGATGCGTTCGAACTGGTTCTACAGCGATAGCGACGAGCACACGCTCAAGAGCAAGGATGAGCTGGTAGGACTGTACTATCAGTCGGTGGGACGCGGCTGTAATCTGCTGCTCAACATCGGGCCAGACCGCGAAGGGCTACTGCCGGCTCCCGACGTGGAGCGGCTGAAGGAGCTGGGCGAGGAGATTAAGCAGCGCTTCGGTCACCCCCTCGCCACCCTGGAGCAATGCGAGCGCAGCGGGAATCAGTGGATATACCGCACAGATACGGCGCATCTGCTGGATCACATAGTGGTGCAGGAAGATTTGACAGAGGGCGAGTGCATCCGTTCCTTCAAGATTACAATTATTACGAGCAAGTCGCATCGAGCGGAGACGGTGTACGAAGGACGCAATATCGGACATAAATCGATCATTCGGCTGCCGACAGTCAAGGTGCGGGGCGTCATATTGGAAGTAACGGAAGCTGACAGAGAGCCTACGATCTCTTCACTATCATTCCATTATGCCGGGAAATAGCTTCTTATAGCATGCATAGTGATCGCACCGGCGATGGACAGTCGTTCGCAGTTATCCACAGATGGAGGGAAAGCTAATGGCGGAAGCGCAGCAGGCGCAACAAGAACAAGAAGACGTTCAGGAAGGCGTCCATTCCTTCAGCAGCGAGAAAGAGTGGATCAAGCCTGACAACGAGCAGATAGTGGAGCGGCTGGAATGGTTCAAGGATCAGAAGCTTGCCCTGATGATGCATTGGGGACCTTATTCCCAACTGGGCATCGTCGAGTCTTGGGCGCTTAGCGACGAGGATGCGGAATGGTCGCGTAATGGCATCGATTGGGAGGTAGACGGAGAACAGTTCAAGCGGCAATATTTCGGCTTGAACGAGACGTTCAATCCCGTTCGCTTCCAGCCGGAACGATGGGCGGAGCTTGCCGCAGACAACGGGTTCAAGTACCTGATCTTTACGACCAAGCATCATGACGGCTTCTGCATGTGGGATACGAAGACAACGGACTATCGTATAACTGATGAGAAGGTGCCGTTCCATCACCATCCGAAGGCGGATATATGCAGACATCTATTCGACGCTTTCCGGGAAAAGGGGCTGCCGATCGCGGCCTACTTCTCCAAGGCGGACTGGCATACGCCCCATTACTGGGCTCCCGGGATGGAACGAAGCAAGACGACCTGGCGGGGACCATCCTACGATCCGCAGCAGCATCCGGAGCTATGGGAGCGATTCGTGCAATTCACCCATGCGCAGCTCGAGGAATTACTGACGCAGTATGGCCGTATCGACATTCTGTGGCTGGATGCCGGCTGGGTAAGGGCGGGACGCTTGGGACAGGATATCCGATTAGGTGAGGCCGTAGAGCGGGCCCGCCAATCGGGACAGCCATGGCTGCTCTCGGCAGACCGGACGGTAGGCGGTCCGTACGAGAATTATGTGACGCCGGAGCAGACGATACCGAAGCATCCCATGAGCATTCCATGGGAGAGCTGCATAACGATGGGAACTTCTTTCTCCTTCCGGTATGAGGACGAATATAAGCCGCTGCGTCAATTGGTTCATATGCTGGTAGAGGTGGTGGCCAAGGGAGGCAATCTGGCGTTGAATGTCGGTCCTCAGCCAGACGGACGACTGCCGGAAGGGGCCATCCGGAGGATGAAGGAGCTTGGAGCCTGGCTGAAGGTATATGGCGAATCGATCTACGGCACGCGCATATGCGCCCCGTATTATACCGGTGAATGGGCATTTACTTGCAAAGGCTCTTATGTGTACGGCTTCCATCTGTATCCTTCTGAAGATGCCGTCTTAACGGAGTGGGTGGAACTTCCTTATGAGGAAGAAGTGGGTGAAGTTGTGCTGCTGGGTGAGACTCCAGTGACGTTGGAATGGAAGAGAGAAGAGAAGGGAATTGCCGTCAGATTGCCGGAGTCCCAGTTGCAAGGACCGGCGCCCGTTGCTCAAGTATATCGCCTGTCGCATGGAACATAACCGATGGGGGAACGCTAACGCTCATATACGTTAGCAGGAGGGATGACGGTGTGGCCAATCGAGGATTAGGCACAGCGCTGGCCGCTGTCGGCATTGCGCAATTGCTCAAGATACCGTGTCATTACAAGCAGTCGGGAGAATGGAAGCCTAGCAAGCTCGTCGGCTCCGGCGGTATGCCAAGCTCGCATTCCAGCGGAGTGACAGCGCTAGCCGTCTACACCGCGATGAAGCATGGCGTCAGGACGCCGGAGTTCGCCATCGCATCCATGCTGGGAATCGTCGTCATGTACGATGCGATGAATATTCGCAGACATGCGGGAGAGATCGCGATCCAGGTGAACGATCTGGATGCAGATGTGGAGCAGCTTGCCGGCCATCATCCCGGCGTCTATCACAAGCGTCGAAGCGAAAAGTTGAAGGAATCGCTGGGCCACCAGCCAAGAGAAGTTGCCGCAGGCGCGCTGCTGGGCGCCGTCATCGGCGCAGTCGGGGCGATCTCCTCGCGATAGCGAGCTGTTCAATGGACTGTCATGTCGCATACTGGGCAGATCCATTAGTCACCATCAATTCCAGTTCCAAGGAAGTCCCGCCGGTCAGGAACATACGCCGGCGGGATTTTTACGTGGTTTATCCTGATCTTACGATTTGAGTCTTCTTTGACACGCCTAATTAAATTGTATACAATTTAATTAGGTCATATCTATTTTGGAGGAGGTAATGAAGGATGTCTCAGAAGTCCATCTACGAGATAGAAGTGAAGTCCATACAAGGGGAGTCAGGTACGCTGGCCCCCTATAAAGGCAAAGTTATGCTGATCGTTAATACAGCGACAGGATGCGGGTTCGCACCGCAGTTTAAAGGACTGCAGAAGCTGCACGACGCGTATCGGGAGCAGGGGTTTGCTGTGCTTGGTTTTCCATGTTCGCAATTCGCCAATCAGGAGAAAAGCGTAGACAGCGAAATAGCACAGGCTTGCGAGATTAACTTCGGCGTGTCTTTTCCGTTGTTTTCTAAAGTTAATGTGAAGGGCAGGGAAGCGCATCCGTTATTCCAGCTGTTGACGGAGGAAGCGAGGGGCGTGCTGGGATCGAAATCGGTCAAGTGGAACTTTACCAAGTTCCTGGTAGACCGGCAAGGCAACATTGTCAAGCGATTCGGTCCAGCAGACGAGCCTGCTAAAATTGAGGACGACATTATAAGACTGCTCCAGATGCCATCACCAACCTGATCGTACGAATAGTCGTCACTACTTAAGTACTATAGCAAGTAGGAGCTATCGCTCAAAACGGTCACATAGCTTCGCAAAGCGTGCTTGCCCCCGCCCAATAAGCCTCACATCGCGGGGGCTTTTTACGATGCAAACGGCAGAGCGAAAGACAACGGCTTCATAAACAAAATGTAGTTGCTGGATAAGGGCAATAGCGGTAATATTAAACAATCATCTTATCCGGAAAGTAGGGAAAGCCATGTCGTTTGTAACTCGTCTCCGATGGTTTTTCAAGGAAAGGTGGCTCAGTTATACGATAGCGATCAGCCTGATGGCCACCGTCAGCTTGCTGTCAACCTTGCCGCCCAGACTTATCGGGAATACGATCAACCGGATCGATAACGGAGAATTGACGTTCCAGGCCTTGTCCGAGACAGCGCTGCTGCTCATCGGGCTGGCGCTCCTATCCTATATTTTCATCTACATATGGATTACCACACTGTTCGGCAATTCCGTCCTCATCGAGAAGCTGCTGCGCGGGCGGCTATTGGTCCATCTCACCAGAATGAAACCTACCTTCTTCCAACGCAATAGTACAGGGCAATTAATGGCGCTTGCTACCAATGACGTGCCGGCAATCGGACAAACCGCGGGATACGGCGTTATGACACTCGTTAATACTATCGTAGGCGCTTCCGTCGTTATAACGATGATGATCTTGTTCGTGAGCTATAAGCTCATGCTCGCGGCATTAATTCCGCTGCCTCTGCTCGCCTTCGCGATCAGCAAGCTTGGTCGGCAGATGCGGATCAGATTCATGGCGGCCCAAGCGGCGTTCGGCCGAATGAACGATCATGCGCTGGAGTCTATATCCGGTATTCGGGTTATTCGCTCCTATGTGCAGGAGAAGGAGGATCTGAGAGCCTTCGATGATGTAACAAGCGAGGTCATGAACAAGAATAAGCAGGTGGCGCTGGTCAATGCCATGTTCCATCCGCTCATATCCGTCATTGTCGGCGTGAGTTATGCAATCAGCATCGGTTACGGATCCTCAATGGTGCTGGATGGGGAGATTATGCTGGGACAGTTGATTACGTTCAACATATATCTCGGTATGTTGATCTGGCCGATGATCTCCTTCGGCGAGTTCATCAACGTGCTGCAGCGCGGCAGTGCTTCGGCCGACCGGCTGGACGGCGCATTCCAGCAGCAGCCCGATGTGAAGGAACCGGATCAACCGGTTCAGATAGAACTGCCGATGTCTATCGAATTGCAATTCTACAGCTTCACATATCCCGGTGCAGACTCACCCAGCTTGAGGAATGTCAGCTTGCGCATGGAACGGGGCGAGACATTGGGAGTCGTGGGGAAGACAGGCAGCGGCAAGAGCACATTGCTGAAGCAACTGCTACGCCAATATCCAGCAGAGCCTTCCTCGCTATATGTGTCTGGCGTCCCGATTGAGAAGCTGTCGCTGGATGCGCTCCGTTCCTGGATCACATATGTGCCTCAGGAACATATGCTGCTGTCGAAGTCTATACGCGATAATATAGCGCTGGGCAAGCCGGATGCCTCGGAAGAAGAAGTGAAGCATGCGATAGAGATGGCCTCCTTCACGACGGATATAGCATCCATGCCTAATGGACTGGATACGGTTATCGGCGAGAACGGGGTTATGCTGTCCGGCGGCCAGAAGCAACGATTGGCCATCGCCAGAGCGCTGCTGATGAATGCCGAGATATTGCTGCTTGACGATTCCTTGTCCGCGGTAGACGCGCGAACGGAGACGCGCATACTGGGACATATGCGCAGTGAGCGCATGGGGAAGACTACGCTCATCACGACTCATCGCTTGTCTGCGGTAAGCCATGCGAACCATATTATCGTGCTGGATGACGGAGCTATCGTGGAACAAGGAACACACGAGGTGCTAATGAAGCGAGGCGGCTGGTACAAGCAGCAGTGGGATCGGCAGCAGATGGAGGCCAGTCTGGAAGAATAGGAGGCGGCATCGTGCAAGAGAATAGCGGATCGAATGGAACAGTGCGGCGGTTGGTGCGCTATGCGCTGCAATACAAATACAGACTAGTAACCGCCTTGACAATACTGTGCTGCGCGGTGGGGGCCGAGCTGTCCGGACCTCTCATCGTCAAGACAATTATTGACAACTACTTGACGGAACCCGGTGCCGCAATAGCCCCGGTACTTCGTCTTCTTGGCCTATACTTGGGATTGCTGCTCATAGGCGGAGTGCTGCATTATGTGCAAGCTTACATGCTGCAGTCAACCGCTCTGCAGATTATCAAGAATATGAGGATGGATCTGATGCGCCATATTCAGCGCATACCGTTACGATTCTTCGACAATACGCCTATCGGCGCTATCGTCTCCCGCATTGCGAACGATACGGAGGCGGTCCGCGATCTGTTCATGAGCTTTATGGCCACGTTCGTCGTAAGCTTCGTTCAGATCGTGGGCATCTACGTGGCGCTGTTCATTCTGGACATGAAGCTGGCGTTGCTCTGTCTGCTGCTTCCACCGTTGTTCGTCCTGATCATCAGGGTGCATCTGAAGTACTCCAAGCGGTATATTACGATCATGCGCGCCCGATTAAGCGATATGAATGCGATGATCAACGAGACGATCAACGTCATGCCAATCATACAGGCTTTCCGGCGGGAGCGTCGTACCGAAGAGGAATTCGAGCAGCTGAATGAGGACAGGTACAGGAATCAGGTCAAGCAGTTCCGCGTATTCTCCTTGTCCTCCCGCAACATTGTCGGCATGATCGGCGCTTTGGTGACGGCAGGCGTGCTCTGGTATTTCGGCAATGAGGCGCTGCAAGGGGTCATCCAGTTCGGGGTACTGTATGCATTCATCGATTATCTAGGGCGCTTGTTCCAACCTATCATCGGGTTCTTCGATCAGATCACGAATGCGCAGCGGGCATACGTATCTGCAGAGAAAGTATTCGGCATATTGGATGAGCCGGGTGTCGAAGTAGAGGATGAGCCTAAGCGGACGCGGCCGAGAGGCGATGTCAGCTTCCGCGACGTGACCTTCTCCTATAAGCAGGGGGAACCCGTCTTAAAGGGTATTACATTCGATGTTCAACGGGGCGAGACGATTGCATTGGTCGGTCATACCGGTTCAGGGAAAAGCTCTATCATGAATCTTCTACTGGGTTTCTACAAGCCGGACAGCGGAACGATCAGCGTAGACGGGAGAGATATTTCCGTAATGTCCGAGCAGGAGTTGCGCTCCTCCATGGGAATCGTGCTGCAAGATCCTTTCCTGTTCGCTGGAGATATCGCCTTTAATGTCCGTCTCCATAATGAGTCCATTACGATGGATCGGGTGAAGGAGACGCTTCAGAAGGTGGGCGCCTCTTCATTCGTGGAGAAGTTGCCAGGCGGCTACAAGGAGCCTGTCGTAGAGCGGGGAAGTACATTGTCGGCGGGACAACGCCAGCTCATCTCCTTCGCCAGGGCGCTTGCGTTCGATCCGGCCATTCTTATATTGGATGAAGCGACGGCAAGCATCGACAGCGAGACGGAAGGATTAATCCAGCGCGCCTTGGGAGTCGTCAGCGAAGGAAGAACGACACTCGTCATCGCTCACCGGCTGTCCACGATTCGGGATGCGGATCATATACTGGTCTTGCATAAAGGTGAAATTGTGGAGAGAGGCAATCACGAGACACTTATGGCACACAAGGGACGTTACTATAAAATGTACCGGCTGCAGAGAGGAGAAGCGACAGCTTCTTCGACAGCATAAGAAGGAGAGGGGATTGGCGCGAGCGGATACAGGGCTTCGTGCGAAATCCCCTTTTTTTGAAGAGAATCGATTTGCAGGGCAGCGGTTACATATAATAGAATAACTTAGTAGAATTTTGAGGTTTCGGAGGTGGCCCCGTTTGGCCGAAAATGTCAATGTGAACGTCAATGAGAAGAAAGAGCATAAAAAGCTGTCCAAGCTAGAAGTTTTGAAACGGATTATTTTTATTACTATCGGGTCGATATTGATGGGCGTCGCGCTGGAGCTGTTCCTCGTGCCGTTCGAAATCATCGACGGAGGCATAGCGGGCATCGCTATCATGCTGGCTTATTTGACGCCTCTTCCGCTCAGTGTGTATCTGTTCATCCTCAACTTGCCTTTCCTCATCCTCGGCTACAAGCAGCTAGGGAAGACGTTCGCCATCTCGACGCTGTACGGCATCGCCGTCATGTCGGTAACGACTGCGGCGCTGCACCATGTGGCAGCATTCCCGGAAGACAAGCTGCTTGCGGTCCTGTTCGGTGGATTGATCCTGGGCGTCGGCGTGGGGTTGGTCATTCGCTACGGCGGTTCGCTCGACGGCATCGAGATCGTATCGATTCTGATCTCCAAGAAGCTTCGAGTGGCCGTAGGTCAGATCATCATGGTGTTCAACGTAGTCATCTACATGATATCCGGATTCGTATTCGCGGATTGGACCACGGCTATGTACTCCATGTTCACCTATTATATCGTTATCAAGGTTATTGATATTGTCGTGGAGGGCCTCGATGAGTCTAAGTCTGTGACGATCATCTCCAAAGAGTTCGAAGAGATCTCCCAGACGATCATGGACCGGCTGGGCCGCGGCACGACCCTGTTGCAGGCGCGCGGCGGCTACAGTGGCGACGAGACGCAAGTGATCTATTGCGTGGTGTCTCGTCTGGAGTTAGCGAAGCTCAAAGGTATCGTTCAATCCATTGATGCAGACGCCTTCATCGCAGTGGAGCATGTATCCGATGTGATGGGCGGCAACTTCAGTAAGAAGAGCATTCACTGAGGATGCGCCAGCGGCTGCTGTTCCTTCACGAATAACAAGCAGATCAGGGCAAGCGCCATCCCGGCTGCTGCGGCGTAGAAGAGTATGCCGTAATCGAAAAAGTCAATCAGGACTCCCATTAAGGGAGGCGAGGCAACCGCAGCTAACGATGAAGCGATATAATAGATGCCTGTTCTCGTTCCGATGCTGCTGTCCTTGCCGAGTGCAACAATGAACGGATAGGAATTAATGTTGATGCAAGCCCAGAACACGCCGCCGATGAGCAGCATTATGCGCAAGCCGAGCAGAGAATCGACAATAGAGATGGAGGCGAAAATAACCGTCAGGCCGATGACGCCAGCCATGATGACGCGCTTCTTTCTTAATCGCTTTCCAAGCAGGCCGCTCGGAATCGCGCCGATGACGAAGGCCAATGAGAAGAATGCAAGCGAGAATGCGGCTTGATCGTCCGTTAACCCAAGCTTCTTCGTCCCGTACAGCGTGAATAAGGCTTCCACTCCTTGGTAGGAAAAAAACCAGAAAAAAATAGCGCCCAAAAGCAGCATAGTCGGCACTGTCCATTCCGCCTTAAAGGATGACTTCTCGACATCGCTATCGTCTGGCTGTACAAGAGGAAGCGCGTCACGCCGCTCTTTAATAAAGTAAAGCAGCATGATCAGGCAGATGATCGTAATAATAGAAGACGCGAGAAACGGAATAGAGCTGTGCTGTTTATACAGGTATGAACCTCCCGCAAACGCCAGAATCGAGCCTACGCCGCCCATGAAGTTGATAACGCCGTTCGCTTCGGTTCGTCGCTCCGGTCGCGTCATGTCCGGCATTAGCGCAACGGTGGGAGAACGGTACAGGCTCATCGACAAGTTCATAAGAATCATAAAGGTAATGAGTGTAAGCAGCCCTGTATGCCAAGGGATAAGCGCGCCGAATAAGGCTGCCAGCGGCATGCCCACAAGCAGGAAGGGCATGCGCTTACCGAAACGTGTGCGCATGCGGTCGCTTCGTCGGCCGATGATCGGCTGGAGGAACATGGCGAAGTAGTTATCAATCGTCATCAGGAATCCGATAGTCGCGGCATGGGCAACGAAGTTGTCCAGGAATAACGGTACGAAGGCATTATACAGCGCCCACGTAATACTGATGCTGAAGAAACCAAGACCAAGCAGCCATGTTTTTTTCACCTTAGCGAGCTCCTCTCTCCTGAATCAAATTCACCAGCTTGTCGGGATAATCCGTAATGATCCCGGATACTCCACACGCAAGCATACGCTCCATCTCTGCTTCATCATTCACGGTAAAGGGATGATAATGTACGCCGTCCTCGCGCGCCTCATTCACCCATTCTGGAAGAACAGCATAGCGGTAAGCGTGCAGCGCGTCCGCACCGATCGCAGCGGCGTACTTCCACGGTTCATATATGCCTTCCATATACAGAACGCCGGTTCGAATGTCGGGAGCAAGCTCCTTGCACAGCACCAAGGAATAATGGTTGAAGCTGGAGATCACAATTCTGTCGCTCATGCCATGCTTTCTGACGGCATCTATGACCTGCTGCTCCATTCCTTCATAAGGAATGACGGTGTTTTTCAACTCCAGATTAATCATCGTATCCGTGCTTTTCGTCAACGCCAGCAAGTCTTCCAGCAATGGAATGCGTTCTCCGGCGAACTCGGCATCCTTTCCATACCAGCTGCCCGCATCCAGCTTATTCATCTCTTCGTAAGTGATATCCTTTACAAGTGCTGCATGCCCCGCAGTTCGCTTCAAGCTTTCATCATGAATAAGCACAAGCTTCCCGTCCGCTGTTCGTTGTACATCCGTCTCGATGCCGGTGGCTCCAAGCTCCAGTGCCCGGCGGAAGGCCGCCATCGTATTTTCCGGGCAATACCCGCTGGCTCCGCGGTGTGCGAATATAATTGGCGTTGTTGTAGTCATGTGATTCTTCCTCTCCATTCGTATTGTCAAGTAACATTATAACAGCCATATGTATGCGCTATATTAAAGTTAACTGGATCGTATCATAATAAAAAAGAGATGGGTAGACATATTTGAGGGGACAAAGCGCTTTACATACCCTAAGGGGGTATGATAAGATGAGAAAAAGCGAAATAATACCCCTTAGAGGTATATTGCATAACTTGACGAGAGGAGGAAAGGATATGACGACAGAAGTATTGCGTGTAGAAGGCATGAGCTGTGGGCATTGCGTTAAATCCATCCAGCAAGCATTGGCTGACATTGGCGTCAATGGAGATGTTGATCTGGCGGGCAAAAAAGTAAAGGTCGAATACGACAGCTCCAAGCAAACGTTGAAGGCCATTAAGGAAGCAATCGAGGAGCAAGGCTACGATATTGCATAAAGCCGTGTAAGTATGGCTAGCAATTGGACAGGGCTGCACCACGGCAACTTCAGTTGTCATGGGCAGCCCTTATTGACGCCTCATGCCGAGGCCATATATTTAATCACATCGCCGTAATAGATACAACGGAGAACGGCAATATCCCCTACTAAGATCTAACAACTTCCAAAACAACGAAAGCCCTACCTCTCTTTCGTCCTTGCGGCTCCGAAGACCGCGCCAGTGTGAATGGGAATCAATCAGCTAGTACGCAATAGTTGAAACATAGAAAAAAAGCTAGAGGGTGTCATTCGAATTTCACTGGGGATATCTGAGGATTAAATACATATAAATCTAATCATATCACTTCTTCACAAGAGACGCAATAGTGAATGACTTTCTCTTTATTGGAAACGATAAGGGGGAGGAGGGAAAGCTATGCCGGACTGGCTTGAAATTGTGCTTCGTACATTGACGGCAATCGTTGTACTGTTCGTAATGACTAAGCTATTGGGCAAGCGTCAAATATCGGAGCTGTCCTTGTTCGAATATATAACAGGCATTTCAATAGGTAATATTGCAGGATACGTGTCGCTGGATATCGATAATCTATGGTACTTGGGACTTGTCTCCCTGATCGTATGGGTCGGGGTGGCTGTCGGGATTGAATGGTGGACGGTGAAGAGCAAGAAGGCGAGCAATATAATTGAGGGCAAGGGTACGGTGTTAATTCGTGATGGACAGTTGCAGAAAGACATGATGAAAAAAGAACGATTGTCCATGGATGAGTTGCTGTCTCAATTGCGTGGTAAGGATGTATATCGGGTAGCGGATGTGGAGTTCGCTGTTATGGAAGC
Source organism: Paenibacillus chungangensis (assembly GCF_042675905.1). Lineage (NCBI taxonomy): Bacteria > Bacillati > Bacillota > Bacilli > Caryophanales > Paenibacillaceae > Paenibacillus > Paenibacillus chungangensis. Next base: position 44,621 of record NZ_JBHTJZ010000070.1, read on the forward strand.
CAGCGGTGAAATCAATGTGATGCTGAAGAAGCAGTATCAGCCCCTTACGCCGGACATGTTAGGGTGGAATGTGCCCGATGAACGGGAATCGCAGACCCTTATTATGGACGGACAAATACTGGACGAAGCAGTGCGGCACAGCGGGAAAAATAACGATTGGCTAAAAAGGCAACTGAAACGCTATAAATTAAAGCCAGAGGATGTCTATGTGGCGCAGCTTGAAGCGGATGACAGCATGATATTCCACCTGCATGACGGACGAATACTGCCAAGCGAGAGCGGAACGAAGCCAGCTGATCGCATTCAGAGCTTGACTCGTCAGCTGGAATCTGAATTACGAAGACTGGAGAAATTCTCAAGGAATGAGAGCGACAGGCGCTTGTATCAGCACGCGATCGATACACTGCAATCCGGCATAGCCAAGCTCTCATCGACTTCCGGGAACAAATAAATCGAGAAAAAAAGAAGGTGCCCATTACAATGGCTAATAGGCACCTCTTCTCTCGTGTTGATAAACCTTTTGCAAAATTCCTTCTTTTATAATAGAAGAAATACGATAATTCGGTGTGAACGTATCGCTAATTCAAATGCTCAGGCCTTCTCGGATTAGGCTCGGCAGGCTGGGAGATGGCTTCCGGTCGAACAGCTCCTCCGTCGAAGTGAAATTGCACTACAGTATTGAATTGCTGTACCCATGGTAGCAGGGAGCGACCTGCCCAGGCTTCCTTGGCGAATTCATTGAAATAATTGACTAGCTCCATATTGGCGGATATATGCACTTCTTGTACGGAAGGCACATATTCTCTGATGCGCGAAGCGATCGTCTGCTTCAGTTCAGGGGACAGATTGTTATGGTCTTCGACAGTGAAATAAGAGTTATAGGGCGACACGACTCGCCGCGGATTGCCGAAGGGACTGCCATTATCTGCATTGTATACGCCGTCTGTTGTGCCAGTATTGTTCTGCTCTTCTGTCCCTCGCTTATTCGTCGTACCGACAGCGGTCCAATCCAACAGGATGGCCACGTAGGCATTCTTGTCCGTTAGCATCACGATCGAGCCAGCAATGCCGTTTAAAGCATTCACTCTACGCGACAACATCGAGCTGTATTCGAAGAAGCCGTTGTGATGTTGATCCGGATTACCTGTATTCGGACCATATGCTTTCGCTCCCATCATTTTTGGATCGCCCGGCTGCCTGCTTCCGTAATCGGTATCGCTTTGCTGAGCCAATTGCTCGTAATTGCAGCCCGCAGGAACGGAGAGCAAGAGGACGGCAGCCAGCCATGCGGTCGTCCAGCGTCTTAACATCGTGCATCAACCTCCATTTAGAATGGATAAGGATAGTTTCTGTATAACGAGATGAAATATACGCTGACCGAGTATACATAATTGTCCATGGTTTTGGTGCACAATGTAGGGAGTACAGAGCTTGCCTGACCTACCTGATCAGGCATGACAGCTAGTGCGGCAAAAAGCTTGAAAAGCGCATAAAATCGGCTTTTTGACAGCTTTGAGAACAATTTGTGAACTCTCTGTGGAACATTGACAAAAAGGGGGTTCAACTTTATATTTAATAAAGTGATTTAAGTTGCAGGGGTTGAAACAACATCTGTGAAACATGCAGCGGGCCGCTCTGCCACGGACACAGGCAGCTGCTAAAACGTCAAAAGTGGGGTTGATGAATGATGAAACGGTGGCAATTTGTAAAACGGCTTGCGCCGCTAATGGCCATTATGGTGCTCGTGCTATCGGCGTGCGGAAGGGAAGACCTGTCGGCATTGAACCCTCAGGGGCCGGTGGCGCAAGAGCAGTTCGACTTGATGAAGCTTTCCATTATCATCATGTCGTTCGTGGTTATCGTCGTTTTTGCACTGTCTCTGTACATAATTATCCGTTATCGGAGACGCAAAGGCGATAAGACCATTCCGGAACAGGTTGAAGGAAACCACAAACTGGAGATTATTTGGACCGTCATTCCAATCATCCTGCTTGTTATTCTTGCTGTTCCTACAGTTCAATCCGTATTTAATCTGTCTAAAGACTACAGCAATGATCCCGATGCGGTTCAGGTTATCGTAACGTCGCACCAATACTGGTGGGAGTTCGAATACCCGGATTATGGCATCAAGACCGCTCAGGAGCTGGTCATTCCGACTGGCAAGACGATCATGATTGAGACAAAGACAGCAGACGTGATCCATTCCTTCTGGATTCCTGCTCTTGCGGGCAAGATCGACTCCAATCCGGGCAGCAACACAAACCGTATGTACTTCTCTGCGCCAAAAGAAGGGGTATATCAAGGGAAGTGCGCTGAGCTATGCGGGCCTTCACACGGACTGATGGACTTTAAGGTGAAAGCTGTGAATCCGTCGTCATTCGATCGTTGGACTGCCGCCATCCAAGAGCCTGTAGCGCTTCCAAGCGATCCTGCTGTCGCTGAGGCTTTCCAGAGCAAGTGTCTGACTTGCCATGCAATCGGCGATTCTGGAATGGACGTATACCCGAACTTGACCGGTATTGCGAGCCGCGAAAGTGTAGGTGGCATTCTAATCAATGTTGAAGCTGGTGACCAGAAGTACAAGCATGAGGATACTCTTTACAACAATCTCTACAAATGGATCAAAGATCCGGAAAAGCACAAGCCGGGCAACATGATGTCCGATGCCTATGATTTGACGGAGAAGGAACTTGAAGGGATTGCGGAATATCTCTCCCAGATGACGCTTGATTACGAATAAAACTAACATCATCAGTGATTGAAGGAGGTACCTACCTTGGCTCATGCAAATGCGCATGCGGTCAAACGTTATACAGGCCTAATGGACTGGCTGACAACGGTTGACCATAAGAAAATTGGTATATTGTATTTGATTGCGGGAGGATTCTTCTTCCTAATCGGCGGTTTGGAAGCGATTCTGATCCGGATTCAACTCTGGAAGCCGCAAAACGACTTCGTTGGTGCGGATACGTTCAACGAACTGATTACGATGCACGGAACGACGATGATTTTCCTTGCGGCGATGCCGCTGCTGTTCGCCTTGATGAATGCGGTTGTACCGCTTCAGATCGGTGCGCGTGACGTTGCGTTCCCGTTCGTCAATGCACTTGGCTTCTGGACATTCCTGTTCGGCGGCTTGCTGCTGAATATCAGTTGGCTGACTGGCCATGTGCCAGATGCGGGCTGGACAGCGTATGCCCCACTCGCTGGCACGACCTATAGCGAGCATCATGGCATGGATTATTACGTGCTTGGCTTGCAGATAGCGGGTATCGGTACCCTTGTAGGCGGCATTAACTTCCTGGTTACGATTATCAACATGCGTGCCCCTGGTATGACGTTCATGCGCATGCCGATGTTTACCTGGACGGCGTTCATTACATCCGCTCTCATCCTGTTCGCCTTCCCTGCCTTGACGGTAGGTCTGGCTGCATTGATGTTCGACCGGATATTCGATGCGAATTTCTTCGACCCGTCGGCAGGCGGCAATGCCGTTCTGTGGGAGCATATTTTCTGGATTTTCGGGCATCCTGAGGTTTATATTCTTATCCTGCCGGCATTCGGCATTATTTCCGAAGTAGTCAGCACATTCTCGCGCAAGCGCTTGTTCGGATACAGCTCTATGGTGTTCGCTACGATTTTGATCGGCTTCCTGGGCTTTATGGTGTGGGCTCACCATATGTTTACAACAGGCCTTGGACCGGTAGCGAATGCGTTGTTCTCTATTGCGACGATGCTGATTGCGGTGCCCACAGGCATCAAGATTTTCAATTGGCTGTTCACAATGTGGGGCGGTTCCATTACATTTACGGCTGCGAATTTATTCGCAGTAGGTTTTATCCCTACATTTGTAATGGGCGGCGTAACCGGCGTCATGCTGGCTGCAGCGCCTGCTGACTTCCAATATCATGACACGTACTTTGTCGTTGCCCACTTCCACTATGTCATCGTAGGCGGATTGGTGCTTGGCCTTTTCTCAGGCTTTCACTTCTGGTGGCCTAAGATGTTCGGACGCGTGCTGAACGAAGGCTTGGGCAAGTTGACGTTCTGGACTTTCTTTATCGGATTCCATCTGACATTCTTCGTGCAACATTTCCTCGGTCTGATCGGAATGCCGCGTCGTATATGGCAATATCTCGACGGCATGGGCTTGAATGAGATGAATCTGATTAGTACGATTGGCGCTCTCTTGATGGGAGTCGGCACGATTGTGTTCCTGCTTAACGTAGTGATCACAGGTATGAAGCCGAAGAACGCACCGAACGATCCGTGGGAAGACGGACGTACGCTGGAGTGGACGATATCTTCTCCGCCGCCGGAGTATAACTTCGCGCAAACTCCGCTTGTTCGCGGGTACGACGCTTATTGGAAAGAGAAGGAAGATGGACATAGCAGCATGACACCTGCTGAACCAATTGGTCCAATTCATATGCCGAATCCTTCCATTCTGCCGTTCATTATGAGTGTAGGCTTGTTCATTGCAGGATTTGGCTTCATGTACGCCAAAGATTGGGGTTATGTCGGCGGCATTAAGCTGGGCTTGATCGTAGGAGCAGCAGGATTGGCTATCACTTTCATCTGTATGATGTTGCGGTCCATCCTCCCTGATCATGGCTTCCACATTGAAGAAGAAGAAATACTTAAAGATATGGGGGGCAAAGCATGAGTGCACATACACATGTAGAAGGCGCGCTGCCTCATGAGCCGGAAAAGGCGACCCTCGAGGGGCGCAATAAAGTATTGGGCTTCTGGCTGTTCCTCGGCGGCGAGACCGTCTTGTTCGGAACGCTGTTCGCGGCATTTCTAGCGCTGCGTCATCAAGTGCTTGACGGCCCTTCGCCGCAGCAACTGTTCGATCTGGGTCTTGTTGCCTTGGCAACGGGTATCTTGCTGACCTCCAGCTTGACGAGCGTATTCGCGACGCAAGCGTTGCATCAGCACAATGTCAAAGGCTTGATCAATTGGTTGATCGTTACCGTGATATTGGGTCTTGGCTTTCTCGGATTGGAGATTTACGAGTTCTGGCATTACATGCATCTAGGGCATGGCTTTACGACAAGCGCGTTCAGCTCATCCTTCTATACGCTGGTAGGCTTCCACGGTGCCCACGTCTTGTTCGGCATTTGTTGGATTACGCTCATTATTATCCAGCTGAAGAAGCAGGGCCTTACCGTTGTCACAGCGCCTAAGGCTTATGTAGCAGGCCTATACTGGCACTTTATCGACGTCGTTTGGGTATTCATTTTCACAGTCGTTTATTTGATGGGAAAGGTGGGTTAACAGGATGGCAAGCAATCATTCTGCAGCACCTGAACAGACGAAACGTCACAAGGTAGAAGGACCCAAAAAGCATATCGTTGCTTTTATCTTCTCCATTCTGTTGACGCTTGTTGCCTTCGCTACGGTGATGGGCGGCGGCATTAACAAAGATTTTATCTACATTATCCTGATCGGCACGGCTGTTTTACAAGTATTTGTTCAGATGGCCTTCTGGATGCACATGAAGGATCGCGGCCACGCTTTCGCGATTATAGCCATCTTGTTCGGTGTCATTATTGCCTTCACGGCCGTTATCATGGCGGAATATTGGGCTTGGTGGTAATCAGGAATGCTTGAATTGAACAGAGGAGGGTCCCTTGAAGCGGGTCCCTCTTCTTTTGTACTAATGGATGAATGAGAAAGGAGCCACCCGGCATGTTTGGCTTAGAATTATTTAGTTTTCGAGCAGTATGGACGCCCATGTTCTTGTTTGCGATGATCGGACTGATCATCTTGTATTTCTATCTGGTCGGTCCGTGGAGAGAGAGGCATTATCCCGGCGAGAAGGGAGCTAGCGCCTTACAGAAGCTGTCCTTCATCGGCGCCGCTCTCCTTGTCTATATTGCACATGGCGGTCCCGTCAACATATTAGGGCATCTCATGTTTACCTTCCATATGGTGAATATGGCTATCTCTTATTTGATTGTTCCGCTTATGGTACTGTATGCTGTACCGGGGTTCATCTGGAAGAGAATGTTCTCAGCCGACTTCTGGGGCAAGCTTCGTTTTCTCATGCATCCTATCGTGACGCTTATTCTGTTCAATATGCTATTCTCGCTCTATCATGTGCCGCTTGTGCATGATTATGTCATGACGAACTTCCTTGTCCATCGACTCTACTATATTCTATTGTTCATTACCGCATTTATGATGTGGTGGCAGGTCGCTCCTCCGGTTACGGAATGGGCAAGACTGACGGACGTGAAGCGGATGGCTTACGTATTCGCTAATGGTATATTGCTTACGCCAGCCTGTGCATTTATAATTTTCGCATCGAACCCGTTGTATGCGACTTATAACGACCCCGCAGTGTGGGCAGAAGCGATGGGCTATTGTATTCCCGGCGACACCAGCTTCCTGCTTCAGGAATTTGGCGGACCGGACTTCTTTAATCCGTTCGGCGTGTTAGAGGATCAGCAGATGGGTGGCATCGTCATGAAGCTGGTGCAGGAAGTGATGTTCGGCATTATATTGGCATACATCTTCAAGCAGTGGTTCAAGCGGGAGCATAAAGAAGATGATCTGCCTAACCCGGGTGCTGTGTAAGGCGATGGGGAAGAGATATTGCTAACTTAGGATTGGGGAGTGGAGGAAGTGGATTCATACACGCTTATGCCGACGATAAGCACATTTTTCATCGTGCTTAGTGCGATACTGGTCGCCATTGGCTGGCGGCTGGCCGTTCAGCGCAAGCTGGAGCAGCATCAGAAGACGATGTTTTATGCGGCGGTGACGGCGATTATCTTCTTTATTATTTACTCATCGCGTACCATCTTTGTCGGCAATACGACATGGGGCGGTCCCGACAGCTTGAAGCCTTATTATCTGGTCTTTCTATTCTTTCATATTACACTGGCTACCGTGGCTGCGGTGTTCGGCATTACGACGCTAACACTGGGCTACAGGAAGAAGTTCGCCAAGCATCGCAAGCTGGGTCGTATCACTTCTGTCATATGGTTTATTACGGCGATTACAGGAGTGGCCGTCTACACGCTGCTCTATATCATGTATCCGGGCGGTCATACGAAGCCGTTCATCGACGCTTTGTTCGGCTGGTAGTCTATTTTTTTGATCAATGGCGATGCGGGAATTACCCTCCTGCGTCGCCATTTGTCTATTTCAAGACGACAATGGTACAGATGGCATTCTATTGCTGATTCCAAATGCTCTCCAACTCATGAACTTCCATCGATAGCAGCTCTCCAGCACCTTCATTGACATAGACACGCAGTCCGGAATGATTGGGATTAGGTGCGATGCTTACGGGCATATAGAGTATGCCTTCGTTACCGAACGTCTCCAGAGAAGTGCGGTCAATGATTGTACGGAGCTTCACTGTTCCGTCCGGCTTGACACGTAATGAAGCAATGATGGGCCCGCAGCTTAGCTGCTCTGTTGCCGCGTCATATACTATAGCAGCTCCATTAGCTTCAATCGCAAGCTTGCTTCCTGGTTCTGGCTTCCAGTGGAGCTGGACATCCATCAACTCAGCGGCATGAGCAATAGGATCGTCGCCAGTTGCCAGCTGACGTCTACCATAACTGGACTGGCCGCGCTTGATTAGCTCAATCTCCCTGACTGGCGCCAATGCCATTCGTATTCCTTCTTCGGCTGTTACAAGGCTAAGTTCGCAAGGAAACGTCATATAGCCAGTGAACGGCATGTCCGGCCATGACGTCTTGTAGGCCCAAGTCGTCTGAATGACCCGACCGTCCGACGCTGGAATGTCACTCCAAGTCTGAGCAGCGTAACTGTTCGCTCCATCAGGTACAGTGAAGAGCAGCTCGCCTTCAGGAATGAATACTTCTCCATCGAAGCTGCCCAGTTGATAGCCGCCTTTCTTGCATGCCCAGAAAACCCATTTGGCTTGAGTGGAATCGCCGTCTACCGGAAGTTGGAACAGATCGGGGCATTCATCCATACCAGGCATGGTCAGCCTGCAGGTTATGCGCCACTGTATCAAGTCGGGTGAGACGAGGATCGCGTAATCGCTGCCCTCCATGTAGAGGACCATCACCCATCGACGTGTTGGTTCATGCCATATGACCTTCGGATCGCGGTTACTGCCGGCGATGTGTGGGACGACCGGGTTACCTTCATGCTTGATCCATTCTCCTTGTGCATTGCGATAGGCTAGACATTGCGTATAGGGCTTGCCTTCCGATAATGGGGAAGAATCTCCGGCAGCTGTATAGATTAAGATGATTGGCGGTTCATTCCCTTCTTGCAGCCCGCTTGTGTTGTGCCAATCTATGACGGCAGAACCGGAAAACATGGTGCCCATCTCATCGGGATATAAAGCAATCTCCTGCTCTGTCCAATGCAGCAAGTCATCGCTAACCGCATGCCCCCAATGCATATTGCCCCAGTCCCTGCCATAAGGGTTATGCTGATAGAAGAGATGATAGAGGCCGTCCGCATAGACGAGACCATTGGGATCGTTCAGCCAGCCGCGTCGGGCGCTGAAGTGCAGTTGCGGACGACCGGACTCCTTGTACAGCATCTCTGAATCCTTTATATGATCACCTTGCTCCAGAGCATTCAGCTGCTCCACGCTCCCATTGTCAATCGATATTGTTAGCTGTTCATTATGAAGGGAGCTGATATCGACAGACATCCAATAATCTGCGGGTCCATCGGCCAGCTTGATTTCGAACTGGCGAAACATATGATCATTGCGCATCGTCATTAGAATGACGGGTTGATCTTCGCCTATAGGGAAGTGAATATATCTTTTCATGAAGTGAAGCTGTTTCTCTACCATTTCGATTAACCTTCTCCTTTCCTGTCCCCGCGAAGTTCCAGCCCGTTCCATGCAACGAATAAACTTGCATAATCACCGACGCTCTCTCCCAACGCAGCAGGCACAACACGGCACGCGGCCAGAGAATTCGGAAGCGCCTCCCTCGCTAATTGTTCCATGACTTGGGGTTCCAGTATAGAACGCTGTCGGGGATAGATGCTTCCGATGACGATGACCTCCGGGTTTAAGAGGTCGATCAGTATAGCCAAGCCGCTCCCTAGCTTGGTCCCTACTATGCGATAAATTTCCTGTGCGAGCGGGTCACCGTGCTGAGCAGCCTCTGCCACACTTTTGGCTGTAATTCGATCTAATTGATCCATATCCCGACAGAATAGTGGCGGTGTTCCTGCCTCCAATTGTTGCTGTGCCATGGATTGTGCTAATCTCGCGATTCCTCCGCCGCTGCAGAAGCCCTCAAAGGAACCGTTCTTCCCGTAACCGATAGGACCGTCATGTTCTAACCGGATATGTCCGACTTCGCCAGCCATATCATTCGTTCCCGTATATAACCGGCCATTCAGTATAAGCCCTGCTCCCATACCGGTACCGAAGGTAAGAAAAAGCATATTAGCAGAACCGCGCCCCGCGCCTTGTTTCCACTCCGCTAATGCACAGGCGTTGGCATCATTTTGTAAAAAAACAGGAACTCCGAATGTCTGTTGCAAGGGAGTAAAGACATCAATTCGATTCCAATGGGGCAGGTTAGGCGGAGAGAGGATGAGCCCACGCTTGCTGTCCAGCGGGCTACCACAGCTGATTCCTATAGCGCTTAACGAGGCGATGTGATGCTGCTGCATAAGTAATTGGAGATTTGAAGCGAAGGATTGCATGGCTTCTTCGGGAGTAGACGGAGTGGGGTACTGCACTTTGCCGATGATTCGAATGGTCTCGTCACAGAGTTCTCCGATGACAACAGCGCATTTGGTCCCGCCTATGTCAATTCCGCCCAATGCAATAGACATAAACTCGTTCAACTCCTTTATTCTGGGAATAAAATACGGTGTATACGTGCTTGAATTTCTTCGACCTTCTGATCTCCTTTCAGCTTGCGCACAGCTGCGTACCCGTCGGACAAGTTCGGACTTCTGTTCACATTATGTGCATCTGTTGCGAGTGTATGGACCATATTGTTCTGCACTAGCCATTCTGCGAATTGCTGTACCTCTGTCCCGTTCTTCCCGATGAGACTATCTACGGTGATCTGTGTCCACATTCCTGCTTCGATGAGCTCCACAATTAGCTCCGGCTGTTCTCTGAAAAATGAATGTCGTTCCGGATGCGGCAAGATCGCTTGTGTACCTCTCTCAGCAAACCAGTGTACAATCTCTGGCGTGTCACGGTCGTAATGACGCCAAGGTTGTTCAAGCAATAGGTATTTCTGGGATGAATCTAAGTACGCGTAAGGGTCATGTGTAAAGTGATGATGAATGAAATCTTTGCTTTCAAGTCGTACTTCATTGCCGGGATATACCTTAAGCGGTATTTCTTGCTCATTCAACAAGTCTTGAAGCTGGTTCGTGCTGCGTTCAACGCGTCTGCGGTCAATCGCTTCATCTAATGTGAAATGCGGCGTAGCAATGATATGATGAATGCCATCTGCTACCGCAATTCTGGCCATGGCTAATGATTCGTTCATATCGCTAGGCCCGTCATCCAATCCGCATAAAATGTGGCAATGAATATCAATCATGATCATTCCTCCTCCACATAACAGAAAATAAACATAATGATTAAGATAATAACACCGCGAGAGAGCACGCTTCTCCAAGTTGTGCCTTGATTATAAGACGCTGATGCAGGGAGGTCAACTCTTTTCTGGATGATTACGGTACTGCTAATATGAGCTTTACAAAAACTACTATTGCAGCTATACTGAATTAAACTTAATGAATAAGATAATAAGGAGGGGAAAATGAAAAAAATAGCGACTGTGTTGTTCGACTTTGACGGAACGCTGTCTACGCTACGGTCTGGTTGGGAGGACGTCATGGCCCCTTTCATGAAGGAGTGCATTAGCGGAGACACGCAGCTGGAGCCGGAAGAAGAAGCAGCCCTTAATCGTGAGATTGAGGATTATATCAATGATTCCGCCGGTATTCAGACAGTCTATCAGATGCGCTGGTTGTCGGAGACGGTGCGGCGTAGGGGATGGAACGCGGACGTATTGGATGAGTGGTCCTATAAAGCGGAGTACAATCGACGGCTGCTGGTGCAGGTGGAGGAACGGATCGGTCTGTTGGAGAAGGGAGAGGCGCGACGAGAGGATTATCTGATGAAAGGGGCGCTGCCCTTCCTGAAAGCGCTTCAAAAAAGGGGCGTGACGATGCTGATTGCTAGCGGCACCGATCATCCCGATGTGCTGAGGGAAGCCGAAGCGTTAGGGGTTGCGGGTTTCTTCCGTATGATCGCGGGGGCGCCGGTAGGCAAGGCGGAGTGCTCCAAGGAGAAGGTGCTGGCGGAGCTGATGGATACTAGCGGACTGTCTGCGCAGCAGCTGGCGGTGATCGGCGACGGCAAGGTGGAGATCGGGCTTGCCCGACAGCGGGGAGCGCTGGCGCTGGGACTGGCTAGCGATGAGAGGATGCGGGAAGGCGTCAATCCCATGAAGCTAGTCCGGCTGCAAGCGGCCGGCGCGGATTGGATCGCAGGTGATTTCCAAAAAATGGAGGAATGGCTGGACAGGCTGGAGCTGTAATGAGGGAGAGGTGAACCGGTTGAGAGAGAGGAATTATGGCTGCCGCATCGTCACCGATATGACCTATAAGCGACATCGGACAGTAATGCTGGAGAATGAGAAGCTCCAAATATGGCTGCTGCTTGACCGAGGAGGCGAGCCGGCAAGATGGCTGCACAAGCCTAGCGATACGGACTTCATCTGGCAGACGAGGCTTGGCTTCACCCCCCCGCATGCGCTGTATCCCGATTATCAGATGACTTATCCCGGTGGCTGGCAGGAGATGATCCCGGAGGTCAGCTATACGCATGAGTATCGAGGCGCGCTCGTTCATCGCGGCGAGGCTGCGATTGCGCCATGGGAGATGAGCGTTATTCGGAATGATGAGGAGGAGGTGCGAATTGCGCTTGCGCATCAGCTGCGCTCGCTTCCGCTGCAGATCCGGAAGGAGCTTGTGCTCCGCAGCGGCGAAGCGACGATCAGGATCGACGAGACTGTAACGAATGAAGCGCCTGTCGCCATGGAGACGAACTGGGGGTATCATCTCGCCTACGGCGCTCCCTTCTTGCAGCCCGGCGCAGAAGTTACATTCCCGCCGGGAGCTGAGATAATCCATCCCGTTACAGGAAGCCGATGGCCATGGCCCAAGGCGGAGAGCGACGGGGAATTCGTTGACCTGTCATCTATGGCGCCTGCCGGTACGAAGCGGGAGTTGCTTGCGATTAAAGCGCCGGAGGGGCGATACAGCGTTCATCAAGGGGAAGATAGCGGATTGGGGCTTGAAGTGCGCTGGGATAACGAAGTATGGCCTTACGTATGGTATTGGCAGAACTTTGCCGCCGACCGGGATGCGCCTTTCTTCAGATGTGAATACAATATCGGACTGGAAATGTTCAACGTGCTCCCGAAGCTTACGCTGGCGGAAGCGGCGGCGAACGGTCAGGCATTGCAATTAGAGCCGCACGGCGCTATAAGCTCCTGGCTGGAAATCGAAGTGAAGGAGGGGCGTTCATGAAGACGCACGCCAGGCTTTCGTTCCAGGGGGTGAAGACGAATTCTGTATTCAACCGTAGAAATTTGGTGACGATCGCTAATATGGCTCGGCCATACGCGGATGAGATTCCCACTTGGCCGACGAAGGAGGAAGAGGGACGGGCTTTCGACGGATTGGTTAATCGCATCGTGGAAGCGAGAGCGATAGGGAAGCCGGTCATTTGGTCGATGGGCGCTCATGTCATCAAGAACGGAATGTCGCGTTACGTCATTGAGATGGTGAGGCACGGCATCTTGACGCATGTCTCCGGCAATGGGGCTACGAGCATTCACGATTTCGAGTTGGCCTACCTGGGGGAGACGTCGGAGGATGTGGCGGCTTCTATCGAAGACGGCTCCTTCGGCATGTGGGAAGAGACAGGAAAATATATGAACGAAGCGGTGCAGTACGGACTGAAGCGAGGGTGGGGCTACGGAGAGAGCCTGTACCGCTATCTGGAGCGGAATCCGCAGCGCTTCCCCCATTACGGGGACTGCGTGTTCGTGCAGTGTCAGTTGGCGGGCGTTCCGTACACTTGCCATATCTCCATCGGCACAGATATTATCCACCAGCATCCCATCGTTAATTTCGAGGCGCTTGGCGCTACGAGCGGCAAGGATTTCGATACGATGTGCAACTCCATAGCGGGATTGGCGGACGGCGGCGTCTTCCTCAACTTCGGCTCCGCGATATCCGGTCCAGAGATATTCCTGAAGGCATTGAGTCTGTGCCGCAACAAGGGATTGCCTATGAAAGACATTACTGCAGCCAACTTCGATATCGTGCCGGTATGGGCGGATATGGCGCCATGCGAGCATCAATCGGAATATTATTATCGGCCGCGCCGCAATATGATCGACCGTCTCCAGAGGCTGGGCGGGGAAGGGCTGCTGTTCCACGGACTACACGACCGGACGATTCCGCAGCTGTTCAAGAGGGTACTGCAGCGGAAGCGAGAACTCGGCGCCGACTTCGTACCGCCCGGTAAGCCCTTGCCGCTTCACCGGAACGAGCGCCTGCTGTATCCCGTCTCATCAAGGCCGAACCGGCTGCAAGCGAGTGAGATTATGAAGCTTGACGAGCTGCCGGAGAGCAGCTGGAGCGGTGCGGATGGGCCAGCCTTCCGTGAATGCCTGTCCGCATTAGAGCAGGCCAGGCAAGAGAAGCGTCCCATCCTCTTCAATCTGGGTGGCAATGTCATAGGCAGCGGCATGAATCTTGCGCTGATCTCGCTCATCCGCCGCGGCTATATGACCCACCTCGCGCTGAACGGCGCGGCGGCGTTCCAGGACTATGAGCTGGCTTCGTTCGGGCATACGGAGGAGGACGATTCCGACTCGCTGCAGCGGGGCAGGCTGGGCATGTGGAAGGAGCCGGGAGAGCGAATGCACGATTGCTTGAAGCGGGGTTACGCACAGGGTCTGGGCTACGGAGAGAGCTTGATGAAGGATATGGAGGACCGGAGCGAGAGGTATCCATATAAGGAATACAGTCTGCTTCATGCCTGCCTGGAACAGGGCATTCCTTGTACGGTGCACATTACGCTTGGAACGGACGCGATTCAGCAGCATCCCGATGTCGACTATGGCATTCAGGGCGGAGCAAGCGGGCGGGACTTCCGCATCTATGCGCATACCGTATCCGGGCTGGACGGCGGAGCATTCCTGAACTTCGGCTCTACCGTCACCGGGCCGGAGGTGTTCCTGAAGGCATTGTCCATCTCCAGGAATCTGGGCCATACCGTCAGTCGTATCATGACGGCGAACTTCGACATCGTGCGATTGGGGGACTATCATGCGAAGGTAGGCTACGAGGATTGGGATTACTACTACCGTCCCAGGAAGAATATTATTCACCGTCCGACCAGTCTGGGCGGGAAGGGGTATCACTTCGAAGGTCTGCACGGGAAGACTATACCGGCGCTCGGGCGCATGTTAAGTCCCTAGCGTGCGGGCATAGTCGGGAGCGATCGGTTCATTCCGTCACGTAGCTCCTGCGGGCGACTTCATAGACGTCCTTCAGCGGAATGCCGTTGTTTCGTGCGGCCGCTTCGCAGTCCGCATATTCCGGGGAGAACTGCACGACTTTGCCGTTATGCCGTCCAACCTTTACCGCAATGGCCCCCCATGGCGTATCGACCTGCTCGATGTATCGTTCAAGTCCCTTGCAATCCGTCTTCATGTATCGCAGTCCCAATGTGGTCGTTTCCTCGAAAATGACAGTTTCTATGGCTGCGAGAAGGCTGTTGCGAGTCAACACGTTCAGCAGCAATCCCGGACGACCTTTCTTCATGATAATGGGAATCCAGTACACATCATGGGCGCCTGCCGCCATCAGTTTTTCACCGACGTAAGGGCACAGCTCCGGATTCATGTCGTCGATATTGGTCTGAACATGAACCATTTCATCCTTGCCATGTCCGTTGTCTATCCGGGTGGATGCCATGTTATCTCCTCCTTGGGATGAATGCTGATGAATAGTCGAACAGGAATAAGCCAGGTTGGCATTAAATAAATGTAATCATTAAGATAATTGATTGTGCTAATTTGAGATTGATTATAAGGTGCGGTGCCGGATTGGTCAAACATTTTCTGCCTACTTTTGCTTTCTTACTAGTAGCCAATGTGGTGCAGAACTTCGAACAGGAGCGTCGAACGTGATGGTCGAGCGGAGGCGTGAATTACTTCGATAAAGGTTTTCTTAATGATCATAGAAAATAGCCGGCAGATATAGTATAGTATGATGGTTGATAAATAAGGATAAGGGAAAATGGAGTGTACATGAACGCGAAATCAGGTTATCTCAGGCAAGTGAAGCAAAGCAATTTGTCGCAAGTGTTGAAGTGTATCTGGCGCATGGAGCAGGTGTCGCGAATCGAACTGGTAGAGAAGACAGGACTGACGTCTGGGACGATCACCAACCTTACCCAAGACCTCATTAAGGTGGGACTTCTGCGGGAAGAGGAGCTATCCACCGGTCATGTTGGACGCAGAAGGGTCAATCTGAGGCTGAACCCGAAGCGCTTGAAAATGATCGGCATCGATATCGGCAGGACATCTTATGAAGTGGTTATCACGGATCTGGTCGGCCAAACGCTTCGTTCCACTGAACGTCCCCTCTCAGCGGCGGATAAGCCGGAGCAAGTATTGGATGCCGTATCGGCTTCTCTGAAGCGAATAACGGCGGATATGGGCTTGCAGCCTTCCGATCTGCTCGGCGCAGGGCTCAGCATACCGGGGCCGATGAACCTGCAGGAGGGCACATTGCTGGTCCCGCCCAACTTCGCAAGCTGGGAATATTACCCGGTCAGGCGTGAACTGGAAGCGCGGTTGGGCATGGATATTCTAATGAATGACGACGCCCGTACGTCCGCGCTGGCGGAGAGATGGTTCGGATACGGAAGGAAGGACCCGAACTTCGTATACGTGACGATGGGGCAAGGCATTGGCGGCGGAATTGTATCGGATGGAGAGGTGCTGCAGGGCTCCAACGGCTTATATGGACAGGTAGGCCATATCACGGTTATGCCTGACGGTGAGTTGTGCGAGTGCGGCAATACGGGGTGCTGGGAGACTGTCGGCTCTATCCCGGGTATATTGCGCCGCTGGGCGCACGGAGCGGGTGCGGAACGCAAGACGATTGACGACTTCTTCGCTGCGGTGAA
Source organism: Paenibacillus chungangensis (assembly GCF_042675905.1). Lineage (NCBI taxonomy): Bacteria > Bacillati > Bacillota > Bacilli > Caryophanales > Paenibacillaceae > Paenibacillus > Paenibacillus chungangensis. Next base: position 60,834 of record NZ_JBHTJZ010000070.1, read on the forward strand.
GGAAGGCGAGCCGAGAGCGGAGCGCTGTCTGGAATCGACGCTTAAGGTGATGGAATCGACATTGACCACTCTGTTCAATGTGTACGATCCCGATCTCCTTATATTGGGCGGAAAGCTGTATCCTTATCTGCAGAGCTATCTGCCTCGTATCCAAAATCATGTCAAAGCAAGCGTGTATCCCTTCTTCCAACATCGGGTACGCATCGAGTCAGCTTCCTTCGGCGCTTCGCAGAGTGCTGTAGGTGCAGCATCGCTAGTGTTCGGAAGCTTGATGGAGCGCCCGCTTGACGTGCTGGAAGCGCTCCGCTCCGATGAAGGAGAAGGAGCGTAGACAGCAAATTTCCTAATCAGTCTGGTCGACGGACGGCATTTTCCTCTAGGTAGGGAAATGCTGCGCTCATATTACTTAATGAATAAGTAAATGAAAGTTACTGCTTGACAGCAATATTGCTTTATGAAGCTGGGGAAGGCGGGACTGCTAAATGAAAGAGAACGGATTTGTGAACCGGTTGATTGACAAATATTCCGAGCTCGCCGTCTGCAAGGGGGATATCGAGCGTGCGGCGGAGGCGCTTATCGCGTGCTACAACGGCGGCGGCAAGCTGCTGGCGTGCGGCAACGGCGGCAGCTCGGCGGACAGCGATCATATCGTGGGAGAATTGATGAAGGGCTTTATGAGTCGGCGACCGTTGTCTTCCGAAGCGCGGGGGAGATTCGCCGCCATGTATTCGGAAGAGGGAGAGTATCTGGCGGAACATCTGCAGGGGGCCTTGCCCGCCATATCGTTGTCCGGCTCGGCTGCTCTCACAAGCGCATTCGGTAACGATGTAGCGCCGGACATGATCTACGCGCAGCAAGTGTTCGGCTACGGCAGGAGGGGAGATGTGCTGCTTGGCATCAGCACGTCGGGCAACTCCCTTAATGTCATACGCGCAATGCAGACGGCGAAGGTGCAGGGCTTGGTGACGATCGGTCTGACGGGCAGAAGCGGAGGGCGAATGGCGGAGATGTGCGATATCGCAATCAAGGTGCCATGGGATTCAACACCGGATGTTCAGGAGCGTCATCTGCCTGTTTACCATACGTTATGCATGGCGGTGGAGCAGCATTTTTTTGGTCAATAATGCCATTGAGACCGGCTTGGTTTCCAAGATGAGAGGAGAGTAGCCATGTTTTTGACGGAGGAGAAATTGAGGAAGCGCATCGATGAGCTGAGACGATATCGCTATGATCGGACTTTTTCCGTTCCGATTGGCACCTATCGCTTCTGGGAGGATAAGGAGGCGGATGTCGGAGCTATGCCGCCGTCTGATGCCGAGTGGACGGACATCTCGATCGGCGACCGCTGGGAGGGCTGGGACAAGACAGTGTGGCTGCAAGCGGAGAGTGCCGTTCCCGCAGCATGGGCGGGCAGGAGGGTGGTCGGCCTGTTCGATATCGGCAAGTCGGGCGGCGGGAATACGACGGGATTCGAGTCTCTGCTCTACTTGAACGGCCAGCCTTATCAGGGAGTGGACAGCAATCACCAGGAGGTGTTGCTGCCGCAGGGGCTGGCGGGGCAGAAGGTGAGTCTGCTGTTCAAAGTATGGAGCGGCATATACGGCTGGACGAACGACAAGATTCCCCTTGTCCAGCAGTTGAAGCAATCGGAGTTGACCGTCGTTCATGAAGCAGCGGATGATCTGTATTTTACGGCGGAGGCGGCTTACAGAACGTTGCTTGTGCTGGATAAGAACAGCTGGGAGCGCCAGCAAATATTGAATGCGCTAGACCGCGCCTTCCTGTTGTTGAACTGGCGGAAGCCGGGTAGCGAAATGTTCTATGCGAGCGTGGGGCAAGCGTGCAGCCAGCTGAAGGAGGAGCTGGGCAAGCTTCCCAAGCATCATGCGGTGAAGGTGCGTTGCATCGGTCACAGTCATATTGACGTAGCCTGGCTATGGCGGCTGAGGCATACACGCGAGAAGGCTGCTCGCACGTTCTCGACTGTTCTCCGGTTAATGGAGCAGTTCCCGGAGTATGTGTTTTTGCAGTCGCAGCCGCAGCTGTACGCCGATCTGGAGCGGGACTATCCGGACATCTTCGATAGCATTCGTCAGCGGGTGAAGGAAGGGCGCTGGGAAGCGGGGGGAGCGATGTGGCTGGAGTCAGACTGCAACGTTCCGTCGGGCGAGTCGCTGGTGCGTCAGCTATTGCACGGCACCCGCTATTTCGAAGCGAAGTTCGGCGTGGCCTGCCGTTATTTGTGGCTGCCGGATGTGTTCGGCTACAGCTGGGCGCTGCCGCAAATTTTGAAGAAGTGCGAGATCGATACGTTCATGACGACCAAAATCAGCTGGAATGTGTACAATAAAATGCCTCATGACACGTTCATATGGCGCGGGATAGACGGCAGCGAGGTGCTGACGCACTTCATTACGACGCCGGACCCTCATAACTTTAAGGCGGACAATGTGTTCAAAAATTTCTACACCTACAACGGCGAAGTGCTGCCGGAGACGGTGATCGGCATATGGAATGCTTATCGAGACAAAGAAATCAACGACGATCTGCTGCTTGCTTTCGGATGGGGGGACGGCGGCGGCGGGCCGACCCGCGATATGCTGGAAATGCGCAGAAGGCTGGAGCATATGCCGGGGCTGCCGACGTTGACGACGGGCAGAGCGGACGAATACTTCGAAGAGCTGAACCGTACGGTCGAAGAGACCGATCGATACGTGCATCGCTGGGAAGGCGAGCTGTACCTGGAGCTTCATCGCGGCACTTACACATCGCAAGCATACAACAAGCGAATGAACCGGCGGCTCGAGCAAGCGCTGCGCAGCGCGGAGATGATCGCATCGGGGGGCTGCTCCGCCATTTCGTCGGCATCCTACCCGCAGAGTCGGCTGTACGAGGCATGGACGATCGTCCTCCGCAATCAATTCCACGACATCCTGCCGGGCTCGTCCATCACAGAGGTGTATGAAGATTGCCGGGTGGAATATGCCGAAGCGGAAGCGCTGGTCGAGGGCGTGCTGAAGGAAGGCTTGCAATTGCTCGCCTCTTCCGTCGCCAAGGGGGCGGAGCCAGGCTGGCTTCTCTTTAATTCGCTTGGCTGGGAGAGAGACGAGTCAATTGAGCTGCCCTGGTCGGCGGAGTATGCAGGCAAGCGGTGGAGAGATGGCCGCGGTCGGCGACTGGAGGCGGAGCGGATTAGCAGGGAGACTGGCGATCGCTTGCTGCTCCATGTCAGAGACATACCAGCTAACGGATATGCAATGGTCAGTTGTGATACCGAGGGGGATGATGGGGTAGTAGAAGGGGATGAAGCGATTGTACTGACAGAGGGAGGAGCATCCACACCGTTCTATGACATTCGCTGGAATGAGGCCGGTCAGTTGACTCGGCTATACGACAAGCTCAGGAAGCGGGAGGTCATCGCCGAAGGCTGCACGGCTAACCGGTTCGATGTGCATGAGGATAAGCCGGCGGAGCATGAAGTATGGGAGATCGACCTGTTCTATAAGGAGAAGGTCGTTCATATCGACGATTTGCAATCGATCGAGGTCATCGAGCATAATCGGCAACGGGCGATCATCCGCTTCCAATGGCGCTACGGGGAGACGTCGCTGAAGCAGGATATGACGCTGTATGCGGAGCTTCTCCGAATCGACTTCGCCACTCATGTGAACTGGCAGGAGCGTCAGCAGCTGCTGAAGGTGGCCTTTCCAGTAGATGTGCGCGCTGCGGAGGCGACGTACGAGATTCAGTTCGGCAATGTGAAGCGGCCTACCCACTGGAATACGAGCTGGGATTATGCTCGGTTCGAGACGTGTGCGCAGAGCTGGGTGGACTTGTCGGAGCGGGGCTTCGGCGTCAGTCTGATGAACGATTGCAAATACGGACACGATGTGCTGGACAATGTGATGCGCATTACGCTGATCAAGTCCGGTATCGCACCCGATCCCTATGCCGATCTCGGCGAGCATCTATTCACGTATTCCGTTATGTCGCACGGAGGCGACTGGTTCGAGGGCGGTACGCTGCAGCAAGCGCATCGGCTGAATGCGCCGATTGCCGCAGTCAAGCTGCCGGATGAAGCGGCGGCGGATGGGCTGCCGCATGAAGCAAGCTTCATCCATTGCTCCAGCCCCAATATTATCATCGACACGTTCAAGAAGTCGGAGGACGATGAGTATTGGATTCTGCGCTGTTACGAAGCGGCGGGACAGAAGAGCAGGGCGTCCTTCCACAGCTGGTTCCCGATCGACTCGCTGCAGGAGGTTAACATGCTTGAGCGCGACGGGGTGGATATGGAGTTCGCAGAGAAGGAATTCAAGGCTTCATTCGGTTCGTACGAGGTGAAGACGTTCAAAGTCAGTTGGCGTTAGCAGTCGCGGTTCGTCCCAAAGAGGAAGGAGGAATACGTGTGATAAAGACTAACAAAGAGATTGGCGGCAGCATAGAAGCCGGTCTGCTTTCCCGGGAGAAGGTTATGGCGATATTGAGGGGCATCCAAGGGCTGAAAGCGGGCATTATCGGCGACAGCTGCCTAGATATTTATTGGCAGATCGATATGACCCGCAGCGAGCTGTCGAGAGAGACGCCGCATTATACGCTACCCGTCGTAGGAGAATCCTTCACCCCCGGTGCTGCGGCCAATACGGCAGTCAACTTGAAGAAGCTTGGCTGCTCGGAAGTGAAATTATGCAGTATTATAGCCAATGACTGGCGGGGAAGGATTCTGCGGGAGAAGCTGGAGGAGAACGGTATCTCATGCGAACATATTGTGTTAAGCAAGGAGGGCAGCACTCCGGCCTATTGCAAGCCTATTCTGCGCGGGTTGCAGGATACGGTTCAGGAAGCGCCTCGCATTGATTTTATTCATCACAGCAGTTGGCCGGAATCGATTGTCGATCAAGTCATCAGTGCGCTGGACGCCATGGCTTCGCAAGTGGACGTCATCGGAGTAACGGATCAGCTGGTCAGCGGTGTCGTAGGCGATGCCGTTCGCAGGCGACTGTCGCATTGGGCGGAGCGAGGCAAGCTGGTCGTAGCCGATAGCAGGGAGCATATCAGCTCCTTCTTCGGCTGTATTGTGAAGCCGAATGAGGTTGAAGCTCCGAGAAGCGTAGGCGTAGTTATGCCGGAAGAGAATGCGCCGCTCGAGGAGTGGATGGAGATCGGTCGGCGATTATCTTCTCAAGTCAGCGCCCCTTGCTGCTTGACGATGGGAAGCAAGGGAGCTATCTGGGTAGAAGAAGGCGCAGCGACAGTCATCCCGACGATGCCGGTGAAGCCGCCGCTGGATGTAGTGGGAGCCGGCGATTGCTTCGGCGCATCCTTGATGTCTGCGCTCGGAGTCGCTGCATCGGGAGCGGAAGCGGTCGCATTCGCTCATCTGGGCGCCGCTGTATCTGTCAAGAAGCTGGGCGGGGTCGGCCACGCCACTCCTGAGGAAATCATGGACCGGTATGATCAGTGCCGGAATGGAGAGGGAGGATGAACAATGGCATGGAAGCTGTATATTGTAAGGCATTGCCAGCCGGCCAGCAGCGTTGCCGGATATAAAGGCGGGGACGACGCGCCGTTAAGCGAGCACGGATTGCTTCAAGCGGAGTATGTGGCAGCCCGTATGAAGCAGTGGGGCATCCAGCGGATGTATTCCAGCTCTCTCCTAAGAGTGCTGCAGACGGCTGAGGCGATTCAACGGCATACCGGGACGGACTGGCACATTTGGCCTGCCCTGTCAGAGGTGCCGGGGAGGGGCAATTGGCCGAAGCTGAGAGAGAAGGGCATAGTCGCGCATGATTATCGATCTAATGTGGAGCTGCATAACAGCTTGGAACACCAGTACCCGGAGCACATCGTCTCGCATCCGAAAGTGAAGTTCAGTCAGCCGTTCGAGCCGTCCAGGCAATGGAGCTGCTCCGTCAGCGAGACGAGAGAGCAGTCCTATCATCGCGCTGAGATCGTGCTGGAAGAGCTGAGGAAGCGCTATTGGGGCACGAATAGCGCCATCGCGGTCGTCTGCCACGGTGCGTTCGGTTCCATTCTGCTGACGCTGTTGAATGAGAGCAGCCCTTGCGATTACAATCGTTTCAATCAAGCGCACGGAGCCATATCGCGAGTAGATTTCGATAACGACTGGGCGAACGGGCAATACGGACCGGCCATCCGGTTCACGAATGACAGGAGCCACTTCCCGGACGAAGTCGTTACGGAAGGCGTTTTGCCATAAGAGGGACAGCGGTCGGTTGCGATGTTCATGATGCAAGGCAAGCGACATAGGCAGGAGTTTTGAGAAAGCGATGAAAAGAAAGGGTTTACAAAGTGAAAATATAGAGATATAATTTTACTTAATGAATAAGAAAAAAAGCCAGACAAGTAGACAAACAATCCTGAATGGAGAACGCAAATCCGGAACACACAGTCAATATACCGTCGAGTGAAGCTTTCTGTTGATCTCCGCATTAATTTACTTAATGATTAAGTGTATTGATGGAAACAAAGCGAAAGGAAATGGTGATCATGAAGATCGATGAAAAGTATGAAGGCGTGTTCTCCCTCGTCATGACCCCATTCTTGGAGGATGGTGCAATCGATTGGAGGGGGTATGATGCCCTGGTCGACTGGCAGCTGGACAGACGTCCCAGCGGATTATTCGCTGTGTGTGGAAGCAGCGAGATGAAGTGGCTGACGTTGCAGGAACGTATCGATCTTGCGTCCGTTGCCGTTAAGCGCGCCGGCGATGTGCCGGTCATCGCAACAGCCAATATGGAGCAAGATCCGTCCCGCCACGATGACGAACTGAAGCGGATAGAGGGAACAGGGGTAGCCGGGATCGTACTTGTGCCGCCGCTTGGTCTGGGGAAGGATCAGTCACAGCTGCAAGACTACTTCGCCCGGTTGGCTGACTTAGCTTCCTGCCCAGTCTTTCTATACGAATATCCCGGCTCCCAACCCGGCACAATTGAAGCATGGGTATACGAACAACTGGTGAAGCGTCATAACGTCCATGGCATAAAGGATACGACCTGCACGATGGAGGGCATTCTGGCCAAGATCAATGCGGCCCCGGAAGCGATCGTCTATCAGGCGAATGCGGCTTTCATGCTGGATGCGCTCAGACAGGGCTGCAGAGGCATTATGGCGATCGTCTCGGCGGGTTGCTCCGACATTGTAATCGACTTGTGGCATCAAGCCCGTCAGGGCGATCCCGCAGCGGAACATACGCATCGGCTGCTGCTCTATCTGGATTGCGCCCTGAGTACGGGGTACACCGCTACGGCGAAGTACTTGCTGAAGCTGCAGGGGCTTGGTATCGACATCCATACGCGCTCGCCGGGTGAACTGAAGCCCCATGCGGCCAAGTCCATGGAAGTATGGTGGGACGCCTACCGGCAATCAAGCGCAACGAAGATCAGCAGCTGACTTGCTCGCAAGGAAATGTCAAGAGCCGTTGCTCCAGAGGAGGCAGTGACGTGAACAAGCTGATGAGAAAATACACAGGAAGCATCATAATCGGCCTGATCCTGATTGTTCTAATCTTGTGGTGGTCGAATAACAGGCAGCTGGACGAGGTCGTATTCGCCGATATGCCCCAATTCTCTGCAGAAGAGCGGGCTGCCATATTGGGCGATAACGGGGAAAGGGGACAATTGGAGCCTTCTTACCTGCAATATTACGAGGAGCAACAGAAGCTGGGAGTAAGCGACACCTCCGGCATACATCTTGTCATTGCCGCGGCCGCGTACTCCGATCGAAGCGAAGACGGGGGCGTCTCCATCATGACAGGAGTGGGGAATCGGCCTGGAGATATGCTGGCGCTGACGGAGGAGGACAGCTGGGTAGAATACGAAGTGGATATTCCGGAAGCGGGTTTCTATCAGATGGCTGTTAGCTATTACGCCCTGGAAGGGAAGGGCTCTTCCATTCTGCGGGGGATTCAGATCGACGGGCAATATCCATTCTTTCAAGCGAAGCGTGTCAAGCTCCATCGCATGTGGCAGGAAGCCGATGAGCCCTGGCTCGATGTGATGGGGAACAAATTCAACCCCAGGCAGCAGGAAGTGTCCGGCTGGCAGCATGCCGCTCTGTCCGACCATCAGGCTCGGGCAAGCGAGCCGTTCCGCTTCCATCTGACGAAAGGACGGCATACTCTAAAAATAATGGCTGTCCGCGAACCGGCAGTCATATCCGAACTGGAAATCTACTCTCCTATTCTCCTACCAACCTACGATCAGAAGCTGCAGGTTTATGAGCAGCAGGGCTACCCCACAGCGGAAGATTACTTCATGAAAGTGCAAGCCGAAGAAACGGTTGTGCTGAAATCAGATCCAACGATAAGAAGAGTGAACGATAACGATCCTGCTACAGAACCCTATGACAAGGATCTGCTTACATTGAACGCAGTCGGCGGTTCCGCATGGCGGGACGGCGGCCAATGGATTGAATGGGAGATCGACGTCCCAGCGAGCGGCTTATACCAGATCGGCGCCCGGTTCGCCGCGAAATGGCTGAACGGCAGCGTTCCCGTCCACCGCAAAGTGTACATTAACGGCGAAGTACCCTTCCGGGAGCTGAATGCGCTTCGATTCATGGATCGCAAGGAATGGCAATTCCAAGGCTTCGGCGACGGGGAACAGGACTACCTCATGTACTTGAATGAAGGGAAGAACCGGATTCGGATGGAGGTGCAGGTCGATGCGCTGGGCAAAGTATTCGAGATGCTGCAGGAAGTATCCGCGAATATGTCCGCGTTAAGCCGCGAGATCATTATGGTCATCGGCACGAATCCGGACCCCAACATGGATTGGCAGCTGGAGAGGAACATTCGCAACCTGATTCCTCGGCTGCAGTTGCTGGCTGGAGACTTGAACATGGCGATAGAAGCGATCTACGATTCCGGCGTGAAGCGCGGCAGCTCCGAAGTGAACTTCGCGGCCATGGCTCGCGATCAGCTGCTGGATATGGCGGATAACCCCCATACAATTCCATCGCGCATGGACAGCTTCGCCAGCAGTCAGTCCTCGATAGGCCTATGGATAAGCGGGGTCAGCCGGCAGAGACTGATGCTGGACTACTTCGTCGTCAAGTCGCCGGACCGGGAGTGGCCGCAGCATGCCTCCAGCCGGCTGGATCGGGCGAAGCAATCTCTATACAGCTTCTTCACCTCCTTCACGAAGGACTTCAGCCAGATCGGAAGTACGGTGGAGGATGGCGAGCGGTCGCTAGACGTATGGATTGCAAGGGGACGCGACTGGGTGCAAATTATTAAGCAGCTGGCAGACGAAGACTTCACGACACGCACGGGCATACAGGTGAACGTCAATGTCATACCCGCACAAGCGATGAACTTGCTTATGCTGGCCAGCTCGTCGGGCTTGGCGCCGGATGTCGCCCTTGGCGTGGAAGCGGATCTGCCGATCGACTTCGCCATTCGGAACGCGCTTGTGAACTTGAACGAATTCCCCGATTACGACCAGGTGGCCGACAGATTCAGGCCGGGAGCTCTTATTCCATACCGCTATAACGGGGGAGACTACGCCCTGCCGGAGAATCAGAATTTCTACATGCTCTTCTACCGCAAGGATATTATGGAGGAGATCGGAATTACGGATATTCCGGACACCTGGGAAGAGGTCATGGACATTATACCGATTCTGCAGCAGAATGGCATGGACTTCTATTATCCGCATGCGCCGAATGCGCCTCAGCTGGCGATCAATGAATTCGCGCCGTTCCTGTTCCAGAATGGAGGAGAATTCTACCGCGAAGACGGCAGGATGTCCGATCTGGACAGTCCGGAGGCATTCGCCGCGATGGAGATGTGGACCGGACTGTATACGAACTACAAGATCGACAAGGATGCGAACTTCTATAACCGGTTCCGTTCCGGCGAGATGCCGATCGGCGTCGCAGATTATTCCACGTATGTATTGCTGACGACCGCGGCTCCGGAGCTGACGGGCTGGTGGGAGATGAAGCCGATGCCCGGCGTACGCCAGCCAGACGGGAAGGTTAACCGCTCGACGGGCGGATTGGCGCAGACGGCGATGATGTTCAAGGATTCGGAGATGAAGGAGGAAGCTTGGGCGTTCATGAAGTGGTGGACCAGCGCTCCGGTTCAGGAGCAGTTCGGCTCCGATCTGGAATCGATTATCGGCGTCGAGGCCCGCTGGAATACGGCCAACATTGAAGCTTTGACGAATCTGCCGTGGCCCTCCTCCGATATCGAAGCGATTCTGGAGCAGTGGGAATGGTTCAAGGAACGCGAGATCGTTATCGGTGGTTACTATACGACCAGACACATCGTGAATATGTGGAACGAGATCGTACTGAACGGTAGAAATACGCGAGAGGCAATTGAAACGGGTGTGGAAGCGATCAACAAAGAGCTAGATAAAAAGCGGGAGGAATTCGGTCTGGATTAGGCCGGGCAAGCCGGCCGGCAGGAAAGGAGTGATGACAATGCTTAACCGGGAGATTCCGTCCGCCAGCCGCGACGCGAAGCTCACCGTCCGCTTGCCGCGGAGATGGACTTCATTTTTTGTAAGCGTGTTCAAAAATCGTATATCGTTTTACTTTCTTGCGCCTTACCTGTTCTTCTTTACGTTGTTCACTATTATTCCCGTAGCGGCTTCTATCGCGATGAGCTTCTCCTACTACAACATTCTGGAGCCGCCGAGGTGGATCGGCATCTCCAACTACAAGCTGCTGTTCCTCGATGACGATGTGTTCCTGACCGCGCTCGCCAATACATTCAAATTCGCAATCGTATCGGGACCGATCGGCTACATTATGTCCTTCCTGCTGGCGTGGCTCATTAGCCAGATTCCCCAGAAGTACAGGTTCTTCTATACCGTCTGCTTCTATACCCCGGCCATCACGAGCGCGATCGCCATGTCCATCGTCTGGTCCTATCTGTTCTCGGGAGATCGCTATGGGTTAATCAACCACTTCATGATGCGAATCGGCCTGTTCAGAGAGCCGTGGCTGTGGCTGCAGGATGTGGATACGATACTTCCTGTGCTGATTATCGTGCAGCTGTGGATGAGCATGGGCGTCGGCTTCCTGGCCTTCCTGGCCGGCTTGGCCAATGTGCCGCGTGACATGTACGAGGCGGGCGCGATCGACGGAGTAAGATATCGCTGGCAGGAGCTGTGGTACATTACCATTCCCTATGTGAAGCCGCAGCTGCTGTTCGGAGCAGTGCTGCAGGTCGTCACGGCATTGCAGGTATTCGACATTAGCGTGCAGCTCGTCGGCATGCCCAGTCCGCTCTATGCAGGTCATACCGTCATGACCCATCTGTTCGACTACGCCTTCATCCGGTTCGAGATGGGCTACGCGACAGCGATCGCGGTCATTCTGTTCGGCCTGATGGTGGGCATCAACCGCATCATATTCAACATTCTCGGAAGCAAGGGGGGATAGGCATGAGAGGGGCAACTTCGATTGTGAAAGGCAAGCGGATTGACTGGAGCGGCATCTTCCTCTATGTCTGGCTTACGGCATTCGCGCTTCTCATGCTGGCTCCGCTCGTCTATATGGCCTCGACCGCATTCAAGCCGATCTCGGAGCTGTTCCTGTTCCCGCCGCGCTTCTTCGTCATCGATCCGACATGGGACAATTTCTACGATTTGCTACTCGTTACGGAGACGTCGGCCGTTCCGTTCACACGTTATATTTTCAATAGCGTCGTCGTCACTGCCGCAATCGTGATCTTCAGCATCGTCATTGCGACGATGGCGGCTTATCCGCTAAGCAAGCACATGAATATGCCGATGCGCGAAGCGATATTCAAGCTTATCATTCTAGCCCTGATGTTCGCGCCGCAAGTGACGCAGATTCCACAATATCTGGTCATCAGCAACCTGGGGCTGATGAATACGTACTGGGCGCTTATCTTCCCGCATCTTGCCGCTCCGATCGGATTGTTCCTCATGAAGCAGTTCCTGGATCAAATACCGGATGTGCTGCTTGAAGCGGGTCAGATCGACGGAGCGGGGCAGTGGACGATGTTCACGAAGATTATCGTTCCTCTGTTGAAGCCGGCTATCGCCACATTGGCGCTGCTTACGTTCATTGCGGCTTGGAACGATCCTTGGTCCGCGATGGTCTACACGACGACGGAGACGATGAAGACGCTGCCGCTTGCCGTGCAGACGATCAGCGGAGGGTACGGCGTAGTGGCGCGGGTGGGCACGCTCGCCGCCGCTTCCTTCCTGATGATCGTACCGACCATTATCGTATTCGTCATCACACAGCGCCGCGTACTGGAGACGATGGCGCACTCGGGTATTAAGTAGCGGGGAGGGATTGCAATGGGAAGCGGTTCGATACGGGCCGGTATCGGCATTCTAGTCATCTTCATACTCGCTCTTCTATACCCTCACCGGGTAGGAGCAGAAGGTCCGTATGAAGGCTATATATACAACAGTCTAGAGCAAGCGGCTGGCTCGGTGAACGGCTATCTCTATCAGGATTCGATAGACGGCTACGGGATGGCCTCCGGCCCCTTCAAGAATCCGCAGGATCTGTTCGTGGCGCAGGACGACACGCTGTATATTGCGGACAGCGGGAACAACCGCATCGTCCATATGACTGTGCGCAAGGAAGTGCTGAGGGTATATGGGGACGACGAGGGCCCTGGTCTATTGAACAATCCCAGAGGCATGTTCGTGGCGGAGGATGGCACGCTGTACGTCGCGGATACAGGGAACAACCGTATTGCCTTGTTCAGCGGTAGCGGCCAGTTCGAGCGGGACTTCCCGGTGCCGGACACCACCTTGCTGGGTGAGGGCTTCAGCTATCATCCCATTAAGCTGGCGGTCGACAAGCGGGGGTATATGATCGTCGTCAGCGAGGGCTTCTCTCAGGGTCTGATTCAGCTGACGCCGGACGGTGAATTCGCGGGCTTCTTCGGTGCGAACCACTTGCCGTTCAGCCTAAGCAGGCTGCTTGTTAATGTGCTGACGACGGAGGAACAGAAGGCGTCCATCGCCAGAGAGAGGCCGCCCGAATTCTCCAATCTGTATCAAGACAAGAAGGGATTCATCTATACGACATCGCTCGGCATCCCCTACAACCAGGTGAAGCGGCTCAGCGCAGTCGGCGTGGATACGCTGAATAATGCCTCCGACGGGAAGGAGAGTGGCTGGTTCGGGGGCGATTCCAAGGTGAGGTACGGCGATCTGCGTATGCGGAAGGAGAATTACATCTCCCAGTACGATGCGTTCCATGATGTGACGGTCAGCGACGACGGCATGATTACCGCGCTTGACCGGACGACGGGCAAGGCGTATCAGTACAACAGCGAAGGCGATCTGCTGTTCATATTCGGCGGCTTGGGCAGCCAGAACGGCTTGTTCCAGTCGCCGGTCAGCATCGCCGAGACGTCGGACGGCATGATCTATATCGCCGACAGCGCGCGCAGCCGAATCGATCGCTTCTACCCGACGCCGTTCTCCAGGAAGGTGCACGAGGCTACATCGCTGTATACCGCAGGGCATTACGAGCAATCGATGGAGCCGTGGCAAGAGGTGATCCGCTTGAGCAGCAATTACGAGCTGGCTTATCTAAATATCGGCAAGGCGCTTTATAAGCAGAAGAAATTCCGCGAAGCGATGAGCTACTTCAGGTTGGCGGGCTCGCGCGCAGACTATTCCAAGGCGTTCCTGGAATATCGCACTGCGTGGCTCCGTGATCACTTCCTGCAAGTGGTGGCAGGGTTGTTCGCCTTGTATATCGCTTGGAAGCTCGCCAGGTTCAAGTATCGCCTGGCGCGGGCTGGAAGAACTGGGAGAGAGACGGAGGAGGGAGTAAATTGAATGTGTTGGCTATGACTCGGCGTGTCTTGCTTCATCCATTTGACTTCTACGAGGAGCTGCAGTCGAGAGGGGCGGCTCGGCTCTCTCACGCTCTGTGGATTGTGGCAGCTACGATCGTCGCCAGATTCCTCTCGCTCTATTCTGTCAGTTATATCTTCCAGGCTCGTGAAGCGTTCGAAATATCACTTATCGTGGAAGTTGTCGTCATAGTTATACCGTGGGCCACCTGGGCGGTTGCCAATTGGGGGGTCAGCACCATTATGGACGGGGAAGGCAAGTTTGTTGAAGTGGCTGTAGGCAGTGCATATGCTTTCGTGCCGTATACAATATTTGCTTTTCCCATCGCCTTGCTCAGCAATATCCTGACGGAGGACGACAAGTTCCTGTACGGCGTTATCATTGGCTTCGTCTACGTATGGGCAGCGTTCCTGCTCCTGATGCAAGTGAAGATTTTGCACGACTTTGAATGGTCGAAAATGTTCTTTGTCACTCTGCTGTCGGTATTCGGAATGCTCGTGATCTGGTTCATCCTTCTGCTGCTGTACGGACTAATCGATCAAGGCTTGTCGTTCGCCGTCAATCTGTATAAGGAAATGAACCTGCGAATATAAGGAGGGGGACTATGAGGATGAAAGGAGCTGCCGTATTCATCTGGGTATGGGTCGTGCTGCTGGCGTCATGCACCTCCCCCGAGAATGCGGCAACGGGAATTGTTCAGCAAGAAGAGACGCCGGTCGAGACGATGCAACTGGAGCAATGGTTCCAGACGTCGCTTGCGGAGCAAGCGCAGCGCCCAGGGCTTGCACTTGTCGCGGAGAATGCCAGTCTTCAGCTGTATTACGCGGAGAGCACGGGGAATGTGGAGCTCGCGGACATCCGGACTGGGAATCGCTGGAGAGGAGCGCCCGAGCTGGATGAATCCGTGAAGGGAAGCATGCGGAGCCAGCGGGAAGCGCCCGTATATGTGCGCTATTCAAGCCCTACCGGTGCGATTACGGAGACGTATCCCGCCAGGGAGGATGGCAAGGTGACGGTCAGTTTGATCCCGCAAGGGGTGCAAGTCGACTACGATCTGCAATCCGTCGGTATCGCGTTCTCCATGCAGTATCGTCTACGCCATGATGCGATGGAAGTGACCGTGCCTCAGAGCTCGATCCGCGATGACGGCGGTAATAAGCTGGTCGGCATTGAGCCGCTGCCGTTCTTCGATGCTGCGGCGCCAGTCGAAGAAGGCGGCCTATTCTACCCCGACGGCTCGGGGGCGGTCATGCTGTTCAAGGAGGAGGGAAGCCCGTTCATCGAGCGGTACCGCGAGCCTGTCTACGGGCCGGATCACGCTGTCGCCTCCAAGACGCATGAGAAGCTCGCCTATAACCAAGAAGAGAATGTTAGCATGCCTCGCCGGGAGAAGGTGGCTCTGCCCGTATTCGGCCTCTATCGGGACAATCGCGCATACCTCGGCATCATTACTGCCGGACAATACGATGCGTACATTCATGCCAGTCCGAAAGGGTTCCGTAATGCGGAATACTACCGGGCCTCTACAGAGTTCATATACCGCTATGAAGATGTGATGTTCCTCGGCAAACGGACGTCGATCGCCACTCCCATTGCGCAAGGCGAGCGGATAGCAGGCGACCGGACTGTGCGTTATGTGCTCCTTCAAGGGGAGGATGCGGATTACAGCGGCATGGCGCATGCATACCGCCAATATGTGATGGAGGAGCAGGGTGTGCGGCCTGTGAGTCAGCCTTCCGAGCTCCCCTTTCAGCTGACGCTTCTGGGCGGCGTGCAACGCAACGAGATGATCGGCAAGTCCTTTGTTAGCATGACAACATTCCCTCAAGCGCGGCAATTGATCGAGCAGTTGCGAGCAAGCGGCATACCTAGGCTGGAAGTCATGATCGACGGCTGGTCCAAGGACGGCCGGTACGGCGCCCAGCCGCAGCACTTCCCGGCAAGCCGCCAACTGGGCGGCGGGTCTGCGCTGCAGCAGCTGGCTGCTTATTGCAAGGAGCAGGGCATCCCACTTTATCTGGCGGCCAATTATGTGAAGCCTTACAGTCAGCGTGCGGATATATCGCCTTCGCGGGACGGGATAAGAGGTATTCATAAAGAAGTGGTTGTCATCACCCGTCCTCAGCGCGATACATTGCAGCAGTCCAATCAGGAGTTCACTTATCTCAATCCCGACGTTGCTCTCAAGCGGATGAACAAGGAGCTTGCCGGCTATAAGCAGCTAGAGGTGGCAGGGCTACATCTGGATGGTATGGGCGATACGCTCTATTCCGATCATAACCGCAAGCGGCCATCCACCAGAGAGAATACGGCGCTGCATTGGCGAGAGGCGCTTGCGGCGGCAGGCGGTATATCCGGCGGTGGAGCGACGGTGGATTACGGCTTCGGCTACGCCCTTGATCTGGCGGATCACATTCGTGATGTGCCGCTTAGTTCCAGCGGCTTCATCTATGAAGATTATGCCGTTCCGTTCTATCAGATGGTCATTCGCGGCCTGATCCCTTACTCTGCGCCGCCCTCCAATCTGAGCGACGATCCGGAGCTGAACAAGCTGAAGCTGCTGGAATACGGCGCCAGTCCGAGCTATCTGCTCACCTACGAGCAGTCCAGCAAGTTGAAGCGCACTCTGGCTGATGACGTATACAGCTCGCACTTCGAGCAATGGTTGGAGCCGGCGGTGGAGGAATACGAAGAGTTGGCCGCATTGCTCGGCAAGGTGGCGGGAGAGGCGATCGTACGGCACGACAGATTGTCGGAGCATGTAGCCCGGACGGTCTATGCGGGAGGCGCGGAAGTGATTGTGAACTACGGAAGTCAGAATATGTCGGTCGGCGAAGTGACGATTCCCGCTAGAAGCTACGTCATGACAGAGAGGGGGGGTAACCCGTGACAGGGATAAAGCTGAAGCTGTCTATGCAAGCCCGGCACGTTGCGGAAGCCTATTCGTTCATCGGACTGTGGATCGTCGGCTTCTTCGCTTTCCTGGCTGTTCCCATTGCCCGCTCGCTCTACTACTCGTTCCATGAATTGCAAGTAACGCCCGACGGGCTGGTCGCCACGTTCACGGGGATGAGCAATTACCGGACCGCATTCACGACCGATGTGAACTTCGTACCCGCTCTGCTCAAGACGGTCGGCATTATGCTCCTCCAAGTACCGCTCATCCTCGTCTTCGCCATGTTCGCCGCCTTGCTGATGAACCGGCATATGCGGGGACGCATGCTGTTCCGGGCGATCTTCTTCCTCCCTGTCATCATCACGTCGGGCGCCATTCTGGAGCGGCTGCAGCAACTGGAAGCGCTTGCGCTGCCGATGACGGAGAGCGACGGGCTCGACATTCTCTACAAGATGCTCCCGGAAGGACTGGTCATACCCGTCATGCAGTCGCTAGATTCGCTGTCGCTCGTGATGTGGGGAGCGGGCGTTCAGATTGTCATCTTCATAGCCGCGCTGCAGACGATACCTTCCTCCCTCTATGAAGCGGCCAAGTGCGACGGGGCTACACCGTGGGAGAGCTACTGGAAAATTACGTTCCCCATGATTGTGCCCATGGTTCTGGTCAATACGCTGTTCAGCATGATGGAGTCTTTCACGCATATGAACAACGAAGTGCTCGCCTATATATTCGGAGTGACGTTTGAACGTATTCAGTTCGGATACGCTTCCGCGCTGGGGTGGATTTATTTCGTCTGCATGTTCGTCGCCATCGTCCTGGTGCTCTATCTGTTCAGGGGCGGGAAGCGGGACGAAGGCCGGATGAGCGAAAGGAGGGGATAGCGATGCGGAAGCTTCATTCGGGCAGTCGCGCGGCGACGTGGAACGATATCAGGAGCAAGCGATTGCGCCATGCGCTGCCGTCCCTGTTTTACTACATTGTAGCGCTGAACTTGTGCTTCGTGTTCATCTATCCGCTGCTGTATATGCTTACCCAGGCGATGATGCAGCCTTCGGATTTAATGGACGGCACGGTCGTCTGGATACCGAAGGGCGTTACGATCGCCAATTATATCGTCGCGCTGGATAAGATGGAATTTCTGCTCACCTTCAAAAATACGCTCATCTTGTCTCTCGGCGGCGGCGTCTTGCAGGTGCTGGGCTGTTCCCTGGCGGCGTACGGATTCGCCCGTTACCGATTCCCCGGCTCCCGCATCTGGTTCTTCCTGCTGCTGTGCGCGTTCCTCATTCCGCCGCAGACGATGATGGTGCCGCTCTACTTGTTCTTCAGCGATATCGGCTGGACCCAGTCGTTCCTGCCCATGCTGGTGCCGTCCGCTTTCGGTCACGGCTTGCGCGGCGCGCTGTTCGTCCTCGTCTTCATTCAGTTCTTCAAGGGCATGCCGAGCCAGTTGGAAGAGGCGTCCAGAATCGACGGCGCCGGAGCGTACCGCACCTTCTTCTGGATTATCATGCCGCTGGCAAGGCCGGCCATTCTCGTCGTCTTCTTGTTCTCCTTCGTGTGGCATTGGAACGATCTGTTCGAGGCCGGACTGTATATTACGACAGGAGAGAATATGACGTTGAGCCAGAAGCTGCTTGTGATCAAGTCGCTGACTTCGGGAGAGACTTCGGTGCTAAGCGACGATACGATGGGCGGCGCATCGCTGGAAGGCCCGCGGCTGATGGCGGCAGCGGTCGTCACGATTTTGCCCTTGCTGCTCATGTACCTGTTCGCCCAGCGCTACTTCGTAGAGAGCATCGAGCGCACCGGGCTGACTGGAGAATAAGCCATGAAAGAACAGACTACGGCTAGGAGGTGATCCCTTTATTGGCCTGTCTTCTTGGTCTTGCATAATCCGGAATGAAATCTTCACAAAAATGAGAAAAGTGAGGGTGAAAAGGGATGAAAAAGAAAATGGTGACCGTGCTGACATTTCTCCTGTGCTTGTCGTTATTGGCCGCGGCATGCAGCGGCAAGGGGGGCGACGAAGCCGGCAATGGGAAGAGCAACGAAGGGCAGAAGGCGAATAGCGATCTGAAAGGCGAGCTGACGTTATGGAGCTTCCAGGGCGAACAGCATAAGCCAATTATTGCGGCATTCCAACGCAAGTATCCCAATATTAAGCTGAATTTCTCGGAGGTAGAGGATTCGCACAACAAATTACTTGTCGCCGTAGCGGCGGGAACGGGAGCGCCCGATGTGGCCTGGATCAACGAGAACCATTACGGCAATAACAAGGCGCTGGAGGGGCTGGAGAATCTGCTAGAGGAGCCGTATAACGCGGGACAATATAAGGACCAATTCAATGAATATGCCTGGAACGCCGGCGTTAACATGAAGGGGGAGCTCGTTGGCTTTCCACTGTTCATGAATCCATACGTCACTTTCTACAGGCAAGATATCATCGAAGCCGCAGGTTATCCGTCGGAACCGGAGGAGTTCGGTGAATTCATCAGGGACGAGGATAATTTGTTCGAGCTTGTCGCTGCGGTCAGGGCACAGAATCCGGAGGCGGTCTTTTTCCGTCATACGCGCGAGCTGTCCTGGATGCTGAATACGGTGGGCTTCTACAATCATGAGCTGGAATACCAGCGCAACAATGACCATTGGGTGCGTGTCATCGACATTACGAAGCGGGCACTGTCGACGGGAGCGCTTCCTTCCATTGAAGGGGTCGATACCAACCAACTGATGGCCAACGGCAATCTTGTTCTGTACTTCAATCCTTCCAGCGCCATCGACGGGTTGATCAAGTACGGTCCCGACTTCAAAGGGTTGTGGCGGACGACGACGGTTCCGTTCGTGGAGAAGACGCCAGGACGCGGTTACACGCAATTGGTCATCCCGTCGCAGAGCAAGAATAAGGAGGCGGCGTGGGCATTCGTCAAGTTCGTCTCGATGGACCCCGAGGGAGCGGAATTGATGTCGAAGTCCCAGAACATTGTGATGGCTTACAAGCCAGTGAAGGATTTGCCATTCGTTGAATCGGAAGGGCATGAGTTTTTCGGCGGGCAGCTGATGCACAAGTTCAATTATTCGCTTGTGGATGAGATGGAGTTCCCGATCGGCTCGCCTCTGGAGTCGGCGGCGCAGAAGGTGTGGCAGGAGGGCATTGACGAAGGGGTAACGAAAAATATGGACTCCAGGGCGCTCATGACGCAGTTAATGGAGAGAATTGAAGCCGAGGTGCAGCAGCAGAAGCAGGAGTTGCTCGGCAAGTAAGCAGTTGAAGCGCGTCGGCATAAGCAGAGGCTGCTTGGCTGAATAAGAACATTGTGCGAGCGTATTCGTCATGACGAACGCGCTCGCACTTGCAGTTGGCGCAACGTCATTATTAAGCCGAAGGATGATGGAATATGTTCTTAACGATGGAGAAGCTGGAGAAGAGGGTGGAGGAGCTCGACGGCCACCGTTACAACCGGAACAAGTCGATTCCAATTCCTTCCTTTCGAATGTGGGTCGATGAATCGGCGGATGTCGGGATCATGCCGCCGACGGATGCGGAATGGCAGGCGCTTGCCGTAGGCGAGCATTGGGGCGGTTGGGACATGACCGCCTGGCTGAAGGTGGACATTGTTATCCCGGAGCAGTGGAGGGGATTGCCGGTCGTCTGTGTGTTCGATATTGGCAGGACGGGCGGCGGCAATACGTACGGATTCGAGTCCTTGCTCTATGTGAACGGCGTCCCTTATCAAGGAGTAGACAGCAATCATAAGGAAGTATTCTTCCCGCAAGAATACATCGGGAAGCGAACAGAGCTGCTGTTCAAAGTATGGTGCGGGCTGTCCTGTTGGCATAACGGAATCGAGGAGTACTTCGATCTGAGGGTGGAGAGGGCAGAGCTGACGGTGCTGGAGCCCGAAGCGGATGATCTGTATTATACCGCCTGCGCAGCTCTGGGCGCCGTCAAGGTGCTGGATAAGAACAACAGCTCCAGGCCGCCGCTGCTGGCGGCCATCGATCGCGCGTTCGCGGGGATCAATTGGCGATTCCCGGGTGATGAAGCGTTCTACGCCAGCGTATCCGGGGCGTGCCGCTCGCTGAAGGAGGAGCTGGCGTTACTGCCTCGGAACAATGACGTCACGGTCAACTGCATCGGCCACACGCATATCGATGTCGCCTGGCTATGGCGGCTGAAGCATACGCGGGAGAAGGCCGCCCGCTCCTTCGCTTCGGTGCTGCGATTAATGGAGCAATATCCGGAATATGTATTCCTGCAGACGCAGCCGCAGCTGTACGAGGATCTGGAGCGGGATTATCCTGAGCTGTTCCGGCGCATCCGGCAGCGGGTGAAGGAGGGACGCTGGGAAGCGGAAGGGGCGATGTGGCTGGAATCGGATTGCAACATTCCATCCGGCGAATCGCTGGTGCGCCAACTGCTAACGGGCATGCGTTACTATGAACGGCAATTCGGCCTGTCCTGCCAATATTTGTGGCTGCCCGACGTGTTCGGCTACAGCTGGGCGCTGCCGCAGATTTTGAGTAAGAGCGGCTTGAAGTACTTTATGACGACGAAGATTAGCTGGAATATATATAATCGATTCCCGCATGATACCTTCCTGTGGCGCGGCATCGATGGCACTGAAATATTGACCCATTACATTACGACGACATCGGCTGGGAAGCGGGATGATACTCCCATCTCCTATACGTATAATGGTGAAATCCATGCCGATACGGTGACGGGTATATGGGAGGCGTATCGCGACAAGGCGATTAACCATGAGCTGCTGCTTGCCTACGGTTATGGAGACGGCGGTGGCGGGCCGTCCCGTGAGATGCTGGAGCTGCGCCGCAGGCTGGAGCATATGCCGGGCATGCCCAGGACGGTGACGGGGCGGGCGGACGAATACTTCCAACGGTTGGGAGAGAGGGTCGAAGAGACGGACCGTTACGTCCATCGCTGGGACGGAGAGTTGTACCTGGAGCTGCATCGCGGCACCTACACTTCTCAGGCGTACAACAAGCGGATGAATCGGAGAATGGAGCGGCTGCTGCACGACGCGGAGCTGCTGTCCCTGCTGGACAGCACGCTGTCAGAAGGGAGGGACTATCCGCAAGCGCAGCTGAACGAGAGCTGGAAGATCGTGCTGCGCAATCAGTTCCATGATATATTGCCGGGCAGCTCCATTAAGGAGGTGTACGAGGATTGCCGGGAGGAATACGCCGAGGCGGAGCGGCTTGCGGAGGAGGTGCTGTTGACTGGAATCGGCGGACTTGCCTCACTTGTGAACGGAGGTGCCGGAAGCACACCTTGCTGGTTGATCGTCAATACGCTGGCCGCCGAGCGCGACGAACTGATTCGGCTGCCGTGGCAGGCTGAATTCACCGGGGGGCAGTGGTGCGATGCCGATGGTGAAGCGGTGGAATGTGAGCGAGTGAAGACGAAGCGGGGCGATGAGCTGCTGCTGCATGTGAAGGGGATTCCCGGGAGCGGCTATACGACCGTCACGATGCAGTCTGTCGTCGCCAATCACGGCGAACGTGCGTCTCTGGATGAACCTCCTATCGTTGTTCATGAGAATGGCGTGTCTACTCCGTTCTACGAGATTGTCTGGAACGAGCAGGGACAGTGGACCCGCATGTTCGATAAGCGGCTGCAGCGGGAGATTGTGAAGACGGGCGAGGTTGCGAATCGACTGGATGTGCACGAGGATAAGCCGCATGCCCATGAGACATGGGAGATCGATATTTTCTATTACGAGAAAATGTGGCAGATTGACGATTTGCAATCGGTGGAGGTGATCGAAAACGGCCGATTAAGAACGGTCGTCGCGTTCACTTGGCGTTATGGTGAAAGCACTGTCGAGCAGGATGTTGTGTTCTATACGTACAATCCTAGAATAGACTTCGTGACGCGGGTAGATTGGCAGGAACGCCAGCAACTGTTGAAGGCGGCGTTCCCGGTGGACGTGCAGGCGAATAAAGCGACTTACGAAATCCAGTTCGGCCATGTGGAACGCCCCACGCATTGGAATACGAGCTGGGATTATGCCCGATTCGAGACATGCGCCCAGCAGTGGATCGACTATTCGGAACGCGGACTTGGCGTAAGCTTGCTCAATAATTGCAAGTATGGACATGATGTGCGCGACGGCGTCATGCGCATTACATTGATCAAGTCCGGCATCATTCCCGATCCGGGAGCGGATCTGGGCGAGCATCTATTCACCTATTCCCTTCTGCCGCACGGCGGAGACTGGTTCGAGGCGGGAACCGGCGAGCAGGCGCGGCAGTTGAATTCACCGCTGCTTGTCGCACCGCTTCAAGCGGAGCGCAGCGTCTCTGCGAAGGCGGCGCAGTTGCCCGGCAAGATTAGCTTTCTTATGTGCGATGCCCGCCATGTTATCGTGGATACGATCAAGCGGGCTGAAGATGATGATGCATGGATCATACGATGTTACGAAGGTGCGGGAACGAGAGGCAGCGCGCGTTTCGAGTTGTTTGCTCCTATTGCTTCATTAGAGGAGGTCAATTTGATGGAGCGGGAGGGGACGGCGCTTCCGTACGACGGACACAGCTTCGTATCGTATTTTAAGCCATTTCAGTTGAAGACATTCAAGTTGAGGCTGGCGCTTCCGTAACGGCGTCGAGCGATAGGCGATGGGAGGAAGATGCGGTTGGAAATGGATTTTCGTTTTTTGGAATTGGAGGAGCTGTCGCAAGCTGTGGCGCTTGCAGACGCCATCTTTCGCAAGAACGGCGGGAAGAGTATGGGCGACTCCTTCCCGTCTATCTTCCAGCCGGGCATAGGCCACTCTGTGGGGGCTTTCCATGAGGAACGGCTGGTATCGTTCGTGGGGTTAGTACCACAGCGAATCAACGTAGGCCCAGCCGCATTGCGTGTGTTCTCCATGGGGGCGGTATGCACAGATATCGCTTACCGAGGCCAGGGGTTGGCAGGCAAGTTGGTCGCGATGGCGAAGCGGCACGCCATAGAGGCAGGGGCCTCCTTGCTATTCGTATCCGGCACCCGCTCGTTGTATGTCCGGGCAGACTGCTATAAGTTCGGCGCATTCCGCCGATTCCAATATAGCGCAGTGACCGATCAGTCGTTCCAAGCCGCGGACGGGAAGGAGGTGCGGCTGCTGGAGTCACGCGATCTGTTCCGCATGCATGAGCTGGCAGCCGCAAGAACGGTGACGTTCGAACAGAGCGTAAGCGAGCTGCAGTTGCTCTTGCATGCTGCTGCCTATGCAAGCTGCTCCGGCATGCTCCATCAGACGTGGGTAGCCTACTCCGAGGAAGAGATGAGCGGATACGTTATTTTGGCTGTATCCGGCGAAGAGGAACGTGACGGGCGCGGGGCATTCGTCGTGGAATGGGGCGGCAAGCCGGACAGCGTGACAGCTATCGTGATGCATGCGATCAAGCAGGCGGGGCATACCGATCTTCATATGAAGGTGGGGTGGCACGAGGAAGAACTGGCCGATCAGCTTCGTGCGGCTGGATGGGGCGAGTCCTTGGAGGGCAACAGCGGGACGGTGTGCGTGCTGGACAGCGCCGAGTTGTTCCGTCAAGCGGTTCCGTACTGGGAAGCCGAACATGGACTAACCGACGTGTCGTCGAGCTTCGGAAGGGATGGCATGTACGAGGTCAGACAGATGGGGAGGAACACTGCCGTAACGGCTAGCAAGCTCGTCGAGCTGCTGTTCCAACCCCGTTCCGGGCGGTGGGAAGATGGGGACGGATTGCCCCCGATCCCTCTGCCATACATGAGCGGATTGCATTTTATATAAGGAAGTAACGCTATTACCTGTCCAGAGTGAAGCGGAAGTTACGAAGGCAGTTCGAATAGAAAGGAAGGAGCCGACCGGTAGGTCGGCTTCTTTTTGGTGCGCCACGCATGGCGCGTAGCTAGGCGGTGAAAGTCCGCTATGGGGGCTTGCAGTTGCCAACCATTAGCCAAGAGCAAGGGTGTCCATCGCGAGGTGGAA